>NZ_JBHVIV010000020.1:0-109578 GCF_042799475.1 Kitasatospora sp. NPDC057692
GGAGAGCTACCTCGCAGGCCTCCACCTTCGTGGCGCGATGATCTGGATCAAGGACCTCACCAGAGCCGCTTGATCACGACCAAATACGCGCCCTAACGCACCCGGCGCCTCTCCCGACCGGTGGCCTTCGGCGCCCGGCCCCACATCCACGCGCCACCGGCGAGGAAGGCCAACACTCCCAGCACTGCCGTGCCGGCGGTCCAGCCCACCCACTCCAGGGCCGCGGCGATCAGTCCCACCAACCCCTCCCCGCCGGGGTTCTCCCCCGGGGCCGGCGGCTCACCCGCCAGCAGCGTGGGCCCGGCGACGTACGCCGCCTGACCACTTGTCAGGACAACCGTCATGATCTCCCCTCTCCACCTCCTCGGGACCCTCACCCGGCAGACCGCCCCACAGGCTGCCGGACGCCCCCCACGTGTGATCATTCGCACGGAGCATCAAGTGTGTGCACTGACCCGGACAACTGCCTACCACGCTTGGGTTCCGCCGCTGGTCGGCAGATGAAGCCAGGACGACACCATCGCCTGGCCACCGGGCCGGCTTCCGGCACCGGCACTCGCCAGGTGCTCCTGCTGGAAGACGTCCTCCAAGCGCGCCACTTCCTACGCCGCCGTCCCCACCATCGCCTGGGACACGGTCGCCGCCACCGCGCCGTACGCCTCCGCCGAAGACGCGACAGCCCCGGCCGCCGCCCACGCGGCGATGTCTCGGGCGGGGCACGGCGCCGCCGGACCGTTGCCGCGCGGCCGCGGCCGGCGCGGGGTTGTACCGGACCCGACGCCAGCCCCGTGTTCAGCATCGGCGACAATGCCTGCGTGACCTGGACCGACAAACTCCCGCAGATACCGTTCTCCTATCACAACCTTCCCGAGGGCGGAGAATGGATGACCCGGGAAGAAGCCGCGTCCTACCTGGGCATCGGCCCAGTCCATCTCAATGCTCTGACGCACAACACCCACCGGCTCGACATGGTCCGCACCACGGGCAAAGACCTGGCCATCACCCGCGCCAGCGTCGAAGCGGAGAAGCACTGGCGCGCCACCGCTCCCCGCTGGCGCAAAACCCTGCGCCTGCTCAAGGACATCCTTCTGTCGTTCTGAGGCCCCCCGACCGACGCCATGTGACCGGCAGCGGTCATCGCGCGACCGGCGGCGCCCGGCGAAGCTGCGGGCCGCGCCCGCACCGCCGCCGGCGCCTCGGTCGCACGGATCGCCCGCGAGGTCGGCGTGACCGAGCGGGCGGTGAGCCTCTACCTCGCCCGGTAGCCGCGTTCCCCGCCCGGAGCTGCTGCCCCGGCTGGCCAGGGCGCTCGGCGTGACCCCGGCGGACCTGTGCACCGTCGAACAGGAGCCCCTGGTCCACCTGCGTGTGTTCACCGGCCGCAGCCGCGCCGAGATGGCCAAGGCGCTCGGCATCGCCGAGGAGACCTACCGGCAGCTGGAGCCCACCGGGCGCCGCGGCACCCGCGCCCACCACGACCGCGCGCGGGACGAGGGGATCGCCTGGGACGACTGGGCCGCGCCAGCCTTCGGCACCACCCCCGAGCGGCTGCTGGCCGCGCGGGAATCGGCCCGTGATGCTTGGCTGGATGGTGTGCGAAGGTCATCGCCTGCCGCGCACCGCGCGCCCTCATCCGCGAGGTGACGCGGCCCGCGGGAGGAGCTGCCATGCCGCAGGACATCTCCATGCACATACCGTTCCCGGCGCGGATCAACCCCGACGCCGCCAGGGTCGCCGAGGAGGAGATGCAGTGGCTGCTCGACTTCGGCCTGCTGCGCTCCCCCGAGGCGGTGCGGCGCCATCGCAACGGCGGCTACACGGAGCTGGGAGTCCGATTCCATCCGGCCGCCACAGGCGAGGGCCTGGCCCTCGCCATCGAGCAGCAGAGCTGGTTCTTCCTGTTCGACGACCAGTTCGACGGTCCGCGAGGCGACGACCCGGTCCAGGCACAGGCCTTGGTCGGCACGGTGCAGGAAGTTCTGCGGCGGCCGGACGGGCGGCCGCGGGCCCCGATCGCGGCGGCCTTTGCCGATTTGTGGACACGTTCGCTCGGCGGCATGTCCGATCGCTGGCGCAGCCGGGCCGAGCAGCACTGGCACCAGTACTTCGAGAGCTACGTGGCGGAGGCCCGCCATCGAAGCCGCGGCGAAGCCCCGAGCGAGGCGGACTACCTGCCGGAGCGCCGCCGCTCGATCGGGGTGCGGCCGACCCTCGACATGGCGGAGCGGGCCGGGCACTACGAGGTCCCGCACCGGGCGTTCACCAGCGCTCCGATGGCGGCCATGCGGCAACTCGTCGCCGATTTCGTCATCCTGGACAACGACCTGGTCTCCCTTGAGAAGGAGGAGGCGCGCGGAGACCCGCACAACCTCGTGCTCGTCCTGCGACGCGAACGCGGACTCTCCCGCGGCGCGGCCATCGAGGAGGTCGGCAGGATGCGCGCCGACTGCGTCGAACGGTTCACCGTCCTGGAGGAACAGCTTCCGCAGGAGTGCGACCGTCTGGGGCTCACGGCGGTGGAACGGGACCTCCTCGACCGGTACCGACACGACGCCCTGCGCTCACTGATCCGGGGAGTCCACGACTGGGCCCAGCAGGCCGGCCGCTACACCGCCGCACACATCATCCCGGCCGAACGCCCCGGCTACCTCGACGATCTCGGGTAGCCGCCCGACGGCACCCGATCACCGTGTCACGACCCCTTCGGAGGCGAAGATGCCCGGGACCCTCCCGGTAGTCGGCGACGCCTTGTTCCTGCTGCACGACCCGATCGGCTTCCTGACCGGCCTGCCCCGCCACGGCGACCTTGCCCGGCTGCGGTTGGGCCCGATGCCCGTGATCGTGGTCTGCACCCCCGATCTGGCCCAGCAGGTGCTCAGGGACGACCGCACCTTCGACAAGGGCGGCCCCTTCTTCGACCGGATGCGCGACCTCCTCGGTGAGGCCGTCGCCACCTGCCCGCACAGCAAGCACCGGCGCCTGCGGCGACTGGTGCAGCCGGCCTTCCGCGACGAGCAGCTGCGCCGCTACCGGCCGGTGATGCGCGCGGAGGCCGAACGCCTGGCGGACGGCTGGAGCGACGGACAGCACATCGACGTCATGGCCGCGACAATGACCTACACCACCCGCCTCGCGCTACGCACCCTGTTCTCGGTCTCCCTCACCGAAGAGCGGCTCACCGCCGCGGTGGCGGACATCGAGACCTGGGTCGCCGGCGTGCCCCTGCAGATGCTGCTGCCGCCCGGGGCCGGCCGCCTTCCGCTGCCCGCCAACCGGCACTACCGGGATGCCATCGCGGGCCTGCGCGCCACCATCGCGAGCGCCGTCGAGGAACGGCGGCGTCACCCCCTCGACACGCGGGAGCCGGACCTGCTCTCGAGCATGATCGTCACGCAGGACTCCGAGGACCGCAGTGGGCGCCTGAGCGACACCGAGCTCATCGATCACGCCGCGACGTTCCTGGCCGCAGGCACGGAAACCAGCGCGACCGCCCTGGCCTGGATGTTCCACCTGCTCGCACTCCACCCACAGGTACAACGGGACCTGAGGACGGAACTCGCCGGGCGGGAGGACCATGCGGCGGACCGGCCCGGCCACGACGACGGCTCACTCTGTCATCGGGTCGTCCTCGAAGCCCTGCGGCTGCACGCGCCGGCCTGGCTGCTCACCCGCACCGTCACCGAACACGCCATCCTGAACGGTATCCCGCTGGAGGAGGGCGCCACCGTCGCGTACAGCGCCTACCCCCTGCACCGCAACGCCGCGTACTTCCCCGATCCGCACGCCTTCCGCCCGGACCGGTGGACCGACAGGACGCCCCAACCGGGTACCTTCCTCACCTTCGGCGGTGGCCCGCGCTCCTGCGTGGGCCACCGGTTCGCCATGCTCGAACTCACCGCCGCGCTGCGCGCCGTCGTCGCGGCCTGGGAACTCCAGCCCCTCGGTGCCAGGCCGCCGCGGCCCCGTCTGGGAGCCACCCTCGCGCCCCGCGGCCTACGGCTGCGCGTGCGCGCATGCACGTGAACGAACGGCGAAGGCGCCGGGCGGCCGGGTGAGGCCACGGCGACGACGTTCCAAAGATCTTCAACAGGCTGTGCGGGCCATGTTCCCCCCTGCTGCTCCGAGATACGGCCGTCTGCCGAGCGCGGGGTGCGGCGCATCGGGCAACGCGATCGTCGGCGGCGAGCACTCCGCCGACTACGGCCGACGGCCGACGCCCCGTCCGGCACGGGCTGCCACCACGCGGCGAGGTCGGGATAGGGCAGCGGGCGGGGATCGGTGGTGGAGGGGGTGTCCGTGCGCACGGGGTGGAAGCCGGCCCAGGGGTCTTGTCCGGGGGCCGTTGCGGGGATTGATGTACCGCAAGCTCCCGGCCGACAGGTCGATGTTCGCCGCGATCAGCCGGCCAAGGTCGGTGACGCAGCGTCGCTGGGGCGCGTTGAGGGACGGCAGGACGCTGTCGGCGAGGTGCGTGTAGCGCAGCATGACCCGGTCGCCCAGTTCAACGCCAAGTAGCGCGCGGACGAACACCTGGGGGGGCAGGGTGCCGTACGGGAACGCGAAGATGCGGTAGACGCTGCCTGCATCGGACGGCGAGGTGGGCGCGGCCGGCCTGGACGCAGTGGGCTCCGGCGGCGAGGGGTGGGGTTTCGTGGATGCGGCAAGGGTGGAGGCGTGTTTCGTCACGGTCGCCGACAAAGTGGTCCAGCAGCGCTTGGGACGGACAGCCGGACCAGGAGCAGGCCGAGGGTGTCGGTGGCGATCTGGCGCTTGCGTCCCTTGACCCTTCCCGCCGTCGTAGCCCTGGCTGTCGGCGGCGGCGTTCGGCGAGGCCTTCACCGACTTGGCGTCGA
This sequence comes from Kitasatospora sp. NPDC057692, assembly GCF_042799475.1. Classification (NCBI taxonomy): domain Bacteria; kingdom Bacillati; phylum Actinomycetota; class Actinomycetes; order Kitasatosporales; family Streptomycetaceae; genus Kitasatospora; species Kitasatospora sp. NPDC057692. The sequence continues at coordinate 4,854 of NZ_JBHVIV010000020.1, forward strand.
TGATCGCGGCGCTCGGCAGGAAGTCGTCAACCCGGCCGCTACGGGATCCTGGAACCGAGTCCGTGACGCGCCAGTGAAAGCCGGACAGCTAGGGGGATTCCCCTATCGAACACCCTCGAGGTGTAAACTGGCCATGTCCATAGAGGTCCACATGAGTGCCCTTTTCCATTCTGAAACTCCCCCTCGACCAGGTTGCATGGGGACCGCATGATCGACGCGGCACTGGAGACGGCGAGTGTGCGGTGCCTCTGGCGGACCGGGTGACGATCGGCATCGGCAGAGGTCTTGCCGACGAGGAATACGTTCGCTCCGGTCCGGGCGGATGAGCTTGTCCACACCGCTGGACTCGATCCCATCCGACTGCCCCGGCTGCTACCGCTGATCGATCTGATGTGCAGCGAGGTGATGTACGGCCGGCACCTGCACCACTGAACATCACCCACCGTATGCGGGAAAGGACATCGGCCTTGCCTCCCGCCGACATCACCATGCTGCCCAAGGAATTCCTCCGGGACAGCACCCCCGACATCCATCCCGGTGCCGTACAGGCAGACGACGCCTTCGTGGCCTTCGCGCACCGCACGGGCATCACCCGGTGCGAGCAAGACGTGAAGAAGCTGCGCTCCTTCGCCTTCGGCGTGTTCACCGGCTGGTGCTATCCCACCCTGCCGCAAGCCCAGCTCGACCTCCTCACTCAGTGGCACTACTGGCTGACCATCACCGACGATGTCGCCGACGCCACTGACCAAGGCGGACCCCGTGAAGCCATCCGTCTGTGCAACGCGATCCAACGCGCCATCAAGACTGCGGCCCCTGTTACCGGCGGCGGCCCGGCCGCCGTCTCCATTCACGACCTCTGGCACCGCACCGCAGCAGTCCAAAGCCCGCAATGGTGCCAGCGGGCACGCGTCGACCTCGCGCTCTACCTCCGCCAGTACGTCGAACAACGCCACAACCGAGAGCTGCACCTCCATCTCGCCCCCGACGAATACCAACGGCTACGCAGGGACAGCGTCGGCCTGGACTTCAACACAGACGTCCTCGAAGCCATACATGCCATCCAGGTGCCCGAACCGCTCTTCGCCACCTGGCAGCTGAGAGAACTGCGCAACTGCTTCGTCGACGCCAACAGTTGGTTCAACGACTACTACAGCTTAGAACGTGAAGTCCGTTCAGGTGAGCAACACAATCTCGCCCTCGTCCTCGCCGACCACGAGGGCATCGATCACGACACAGCCCTCGCGCGCGTGCTGGACATGATCCAGGAACGACTCCAGCAATTCCTCACTCTGGAACGACTACTGCTCGAAACCCTACGCGCACTGGGCTATGGCACCGACACCATCACCGAGGTCGGCCGCTACACCCAAGCACTGCGCGACTATACCTACGGGCATGTCGCCTGGTCGTCGACATCGAGCCGCTACAACGAGCACCAACTACGCGCGACAACGTGGGCCTGAGCAAAGTCGACCGGCGTCGTCACGGCGCTGGCGCGGTGCTCGTGCATCGTGACACCGCGCCGGCTTCCCTGGAACCGGTGACGACCTCCTCGAGAGCGGTGGTCAGGTCCCGGGACGCCGGGCAGGCGCAGGCTGCAGCGGTCCTGGACGCTGTGGAGGACGCGCCGGGCGAGGATGTAGGCGGCCCGCCGGCTCGGCCGGCCGGGGGGCGGCGGGTATCCCGTCACCTGGTTCCGGACCGGGAATGCGGGTAGGAGAAAGACGGCTTCCGAGCCTCCTGGCAGCATGGTCCGCAGGGCTGCGGGCCGCCCACTGGAACAGCCATCGCCATGTCCTCCGACCGGTCACCGAACATCACAGACCCTCCTCCGGCCAGATCGACGCCGCGGGCACAGCGTCCGCGGTCCGATTCCGAGCCGGTGCGACACCGTGTCGACGCGGTCCTCCGCGCGTTCGTCGACGGCAAGTACGCCACGGCCCGACGGACGGGTCTACCCGAGGACGTACCCAGGGCCCTCGCCGGGTTCCTTGCGGCGGGCGGCAAGCGGATCCGCCCGCGGCTGTGCGTCATGGGCTGGCAGGCCGCCGGCGGTGAAGGCGAACGGGGTCTGGCGCAGGCGGTCCAGGTCGGCGCGGCACTGGAGATGTTCCATGCCTTCTGCCTCGTCCACGACGACGTCATGGACGACTCCGACACCCGCCGCGGCCGGCCCACCGTGCACCGTGCCCTGGCCGCCCGCTTCCGCGAAGGCCGGTCCCGGGAGCTGGCCGACGCGGTCGGCACCAGCACCGCGATCCTCGCCGGGGACCTCGCACTGCTGTGGTCCGACGAGCTTCTTCATGATCCCGACCACGGTCTGGGAGCGGCCGAGTCCGCGCGCCTGCGACCGCTGATGAACCTGATGCGGGAAGAGGCGATGTACGGCCAGTGCCTCGATCTCCTGTCCACCGGGCGCCCGACCGCGGACGCGACACCGGCCCTGGCGGTCATCCGCTACAAGACCGCCAAGTACACCTGCGAGCGGCCCCTGCAGATAGGCGCCGCGCTCGCCGGAGCCGCTGAACCCCTCATGCGGCAGCTGAGCGCCTTCGCCCTGCCTCTGGGAGAGGCGTTCCAGCTGCGCGACGATCTGCTCGGCGCCTTCGGCGATCCTCAGGAGACCGGCAAATCCGATCTGGACGACCTGCGTGGAGGGAAGCACACCGTGCTCGTCAGCATTGCCCTGGCGGCCGCCACCTCCGCCCAGGGATGCCGGCTGCGGGCACTGTACGGCGATCCCCGCCTGGACGCAGCAGGCGCCGAAACCGTGCGTGCCCTCCTGCGGGAGACCGGCGCGGACCAAGCCGTAGAGCGCCTGATCACCGACCGCTTCCAACAGGCCCTGACCGCTCTGGACGTGCTCGCCGTTCCGGCGGCGGTACGCCGACAGCTGCGCTCCCTGGCTGACAAGGTGGTGTGGAGGAACTCGTGACGCAGGCCCGCGCGCGATGCGCTCCCCGTCGCCTCCCCCGGGACGAGACCGTCGCGACTCACAGCTGTCTCCACCACCACTCGGTCGCAGGAAGGGTGATCGGCGAAGTGTCGATGCCGTCCGGCCGACTGGTGACGGCCAGGGTCCCCCGCCGGCCGTCCGCGCGGTACCGGGCGGTGCGGTCACTCCACAGGAGGTTCCCGCGCGCGATGTGTCCGAGGTCGCGTGCGTAGCGGCTGGTGGCCGGGTCCCCGGAGGCGATGACGCGGTCACGCAGCCGGGTGTGGGGCACCACGGTGCGGTTGCGCAGGGTGATGGCCTCCCTGACGGCGTGCTGGACGCCCGTGTCCCGGTCACGCATCAGGATTTGCGCAGTCCTTCGGCGATCTGGAGGGCGCTCCCGGGCGTGGTCGCCGCGCCGAGCCGCAGGAACACGTCATGAAGCGCCCGCTCGTAGCGGTCCTCGACGGGCATCTCGGGAGCATCGAGCACGGCCACGAGCGCGCCGACGACCGGTGCCAGGCCGGCGCAGCTCCTCGGCCGGGGATCGTCGACGTGCGCGTCGTCGAAGGCGAAGCCGAGGTGGTTCAACTCGGTTGCGAGCTCAAGCACGGACCGTGATCGCGCGTTCGGAAGGCACAGGGTGAGGAAGGCTCCGGCGTCGATGCGCGTCACCTCCGTGCCGGGCCTGCCAAGGCCTGAGGTCTGCATCCATTCGATGGCGCGCGTCGATGGCGTCGGCGCCCGGCGCGGGCTCCGGGTGCGGCAACGGGCAGAAGAACGGTGTCTTACCGAGGCTGGCGACAGGGCCTGATCGCGGGTCCCGACTGTGGTGGGAGTCACGTGTCACGCCGTCCTTGGGAACGCGGCCGGGTCCGTGTTTCCGGCCGCGGAGCGGAACTCGGGGCCTACTCCTCGAGGTGGACGGAATACACCCGGTCGGCTTGGCCGGCTCCCTGCTTCGCCCCGCTCGGCCGAGCAGCCGCGACGCGGCTGATGAACGGCTCGCAGCCGGCGGCCCGCAGGGCGGCGGCAACGGCCGGTGCGTTGCCGGGAGCAAGGGCGATGATGGCGCCGCCGCCGCCCGCTCCGGTGAGCTTGGCCCCGAGGGCGCCGGCGGTACGAGCGGTGGTGACGGCGAGTTCGAGGGCCGGGGTGGACACGCCGATTCCTGCGAGCAGCGTGTGCGCCTCGTCCATGAACCGACCGAGGGCGCAGAGGTCGCCCGTGAACAGCGCATGACGTCCTGCCCGGGTGAGGGCGCCGAGACGGGCGAACTCCCGGCTGAGGGCGTCGGGTCGGGACTGCGCCCGGCGGCGGACCCGCTGGATCTGCTCGGCGGTGGAGCGCTGGTGCCGCGTGACCGCCACCACCAGGTCGAAGGCGGTTCCGATCGGGAGCAGGGTCGCGTGGGGGCTGGGCACACGGTGGAACCAGGTGGTTGTGCCAAGGGCGACGGCCGCGACGTCGAGTCCGGAGGAGGCGCCGTGGAAGGCGGACTCGATCGCCGTGGCCTGTGCCAGAAGGTCGACTCGGCCGAGTTCGGTGCCGGAGAGGTCTGCCAAGGTGCGGGCCAAGGCGACGCTGAGGGCTGCGGAGCTGCCGAGGCCGTATCCGGCGGGGATCCGGGACTCGATGCTGGTGGTGATCCGATCGGGGGCGAGGGAGAAGAACTGCGCCGCGGTGTCGATGGCGGCCCTGAGGGATGGGTCGACGGCCGGGCCGGTGGGTCGGTTCCCGCCCAGGGTGACGGTGAGGGTGAGCGTGCGGTCGATCGGCGTGGCGATGGCCGGCTGCCGGTAGGCGACGGAGTGCTCGCCGAAGAGGATGACCTTGCCCGGTGCGCCACGGGTGCTGGAGGAGGGAATCACGGGGCCGCCGAGTGCGTGGAGCGGACCGGGTGCGGGGGGTGGTCGGCGCGTCGGTGGAGTGCCATGTGGCCGTGTTGGATGCCTTCGTCGGCCAGGGCCCGCAGGGCCGCGAGGTTCTGGGCCAGGCCCACAGCCGCCATGACAGCGGCCAGCTCGCGGGCGCTTGTGACACCGAGCAGGCGCAGGGACAGGGCGGCCCGGGGATTGCCGGTGATGCGGGCGCCGACCGTGCCGACGGCGAGGGGAATCTCGATGCGTCCCTCGAGGTGCCCGTCGGTACAGCGCCATGTGGTGAGCGGTTGGTAGCTGCCGGTGCGAGCGGCGTGGGCGTGGGCTCCGGCCTCGATGGCTCTCCAGTCCTGGCCGGTCGCGAGGGCCACGGAGTCGATGCCGTTCATGATGCCCTTGTTGTGGGTGGCCGCCCGGTGGGGGCTGTAGGTGGCGAGGGCGCAGGCCTGGACGATGCGGCGGGCCACGTCGTCGCCGGTGCGCTCGCGGGTGCACAACAGTGCTGGGGGGATCGTGGAGCAGGCCCGGGCGAGGCGCCGGTCGGCAAGGTTGGAGACGATGCGGATGTTCGCGCAGCCGCCGGTCACATCGACGATGTGCGGGGCCATCGCTTCCACGAGGGTGTTGACGACGTTGGCGCCCATGGCGTCGCCGACGTCGACCACGAGGTGGACGAGCAGCGTGTGGTCGGGCAGTGCGGCGGCGGTGATCTCGCGGGCGCCGCATCCGCGGGCCGTCATGCGCGGCTGGAGTGCGCGAGCCGTCTCGACCAGCCGCGGCGCGGCCTGCTGGACGCGGATGGCGGCCGCTTCGGCGTCGGCCACGTCGATCACGTGGATCTGCCCGGTCATGAGGGAGGGGTCCGCCTCGGCCCGGATGCCGCCGCTGTCGCGGATGAGGCGCGCGGCGTAGGAGGCCGCAGCCACGATCGAGGGCTCTTCCGTCACCATCGGGACGAGGTGGTCACGCCCGTTGACGAGGAAGTTCACGGCCACGCCGAACGGTAAGGCGAATATCCCGACGGCGTTTTCGATCATGAGGTCGGCCTTGGCGGGATCCAGCGGTGCCTCGCTCGCGAGTGCGGCGCGGTCGGAGGTTGAAAGCCCAATGGTTTCCGCGAGGACGTTCTGACGCTCCTGGAGGGACAGCCGGTAGAACCCCGGCAGACGGGAGCTCATGGTTCTTCCTTGCCCGGAGCGCTACAGCCAGTTCGCTCGAAGCCGCAGGTGACTGCAGACCGTCCGTCAACAATGGAGTGCGATGGCCCGAGGGGCGGGTAGCTCTGCAATGAGGACGAGAGCTTTTTTATATTATCGCCGAATTGTCCCTTCGGCTGCCGTGGACGGGTTTTCCGGACGCCCGGGCGGCCGCCCCTTCCCGGCCCTCCCGCAGGGCGCTGCCGGGCGTCTGGACGCATCATCGACCTATGGCGGGATTCGTGTGCCGGGTTCCTTCGGCCGCCGGGCGGGGCCGGCCCGCGGTCTGGGCCGTCGCCCATGCGAATGTCGCACTGGTGAAGTATTGGGGAAAGGCGCCCGGGCCCGGGCACCAGCCGGCCACCACCAGCGTGTCGCTGACCCTCGACGGCCTCACCTCCGCTGCCCGGGTCGAGGAACGGCCGGCGAACCGCCCGGACCGTGTCGCCTGGGCGCCTCCTGGGCCCGTCGCGGATCTGAGGCGGTTCGTCGAACACGCTCGAACGCAGCTGGGCATCGCGCGCCCGCTCGACGTCCTGGTCACGTCGAACTTCCCGGTCGCCGCCGGCCTGGCGTCCTCGGCCTCGGCCTATGCCGCGCTGACCACCGCGCTGGCGGCGCTCGCGGTCGACCCCCCGTCCGTCGAGCGGCTCGCGGCGCTCGCCCGGCACGGCTCGGGCTCCGCGTGCCGCTCGATGTTCGGTGGATTCGTCCAGTGGCGGCCCGGGGAGGACGCCCGGGCCGTCACCCAGCTCGCCGCCCCGGAGCGCTGGCCCCTGGCCGTCCTCATCGCGATCAGCGGCAGCGGCCCCAAGCGGGTCCCGTCCCGCGAGGGTATGCGCCGCGCCCAGGAGACCTCGCCCTTCTTCGACGCCTGGCTCGCGACGAACGCGGCGGACCTCGCCGCCGTACGGGAAGCAGTAGGCTCGCGAGACCTCCGGGCGCTGGGCACGGCGGCCGAGCGCAATGCCCTGCGCATGCACGCGACCGCGCTGGGTGCCGACCCGCCCCTGTTGTACTGGGAGGCGGCGACCGTCGCCGTGGTGCGCGAGGTGTGGCGCCTGAGAGAGGACGGCGTGCCGGCGTACTTCACCATCGACGCCGGACCGCAGGTGAAGGTGCTGTGCGAACCCGGGGACTCCCAGCGCGTCGGGCAGGCCCTGGCCGGTGTACCGGGGATCTCGCACGTCCTGCGGTCACGGCCGGGCGGTGCCCCACGAGTTCTCCGGGAGCCCCCGGAGTGGGCCTTCGCGTCCTGTCCCCCACCGGCCGCCGGCCACGGGAGGGCCTGAGCATGCCGGAGGTGGCGGTGCTCGCACCGGGAAGCCTGTTCGTGATCGGGGAGTACGCCGTGCTCCCCGGCGGGCGGGCCCTGGTCGTCGCCGTCGATTCGGGCATCGAGTGCCGTTGTGCGGCCGGTGAGGACGGATGGTGGCTCAGCGCGCCCGACCTCGGCGTTGACGCCCCGCTGGAGGGCGTGCCTCCCGATTCGGGCGCCCGCCTGCTCGTCGACGCCGTCCGCGCCGGCCGGCGTGCGTTCGCCGGGGGCGGAACCGCTGCGGCTGACGGTCCGGGGACGCGGCTGGCGGGCAGGACACAAGACCGGGCTCGGCGGCAGCGCGGCGAGCACCGCCGCCGTCCTCGGCGCCCTTGCCGCCGCCGCGGGCCACGACGTGTCCTCCCCGTCCCTGCGCCGGGCCCTGCTGCCGACCGCCGCCGACCTCCACCGCGCGCACCAGCACGGCCGCGGCAGCGGCGCCGACGTGGCGGCCAGCGTCCACGGCGGATGGGTCGACTACCGTATGCTGCGCGGCACCCCGCACGCCGAGCCCGCCTCCGCTCCGCCCGGCCTGCGTCTGGCAGTGGCCTGGAGCGGACTCGCCTGCGACACCGCGACCAGCATCGACACGTTCCAGCGTATGGGCGGCGGCACCGACGCCGGCCGCTTCGTCTCCCGGACGCCGACCCGGCGGTCGTCCGCCCGTTCTACGACCTTTACCAGATCATGTTCCTCCTGGACGATCTCAGCGCCCTCCCCGGCCGGGGGCCGGACCCTCGGATGCTGGCCGCCCTCGCCGGCGTCCTTTCCGGCGCCCAACGATCCGTCACCGGATTGGAACGCCTGGCGCTGGACACTTTCCTGCGCACCATGAGCGGTGATCCGCCAGGCCTTGCGGCGCGCACCCGCGCGGGGATGGCCGTGATGCTCAACGGGTTCGCCGAGCAGTCGGCGCTCTGGGATCGGGCGAGCACCGCCCGTCCGTTGACCCTCGCCCAGGCCATGCCGGTGCGCGAACGGGCCATCGGCATCCCCTGGTACATGACCAATCCCGAGCACATCAACGCGTGCGACATGACCCACATGCGCGCCCAGTGGCCCCTTCTGCAGGAGCTGGGCCACCGCCCTCGCGCACCAGACCTGGTTCGTCAACGACGTGTGCTCCTTCCGCAAGGAGCACTTCCACGGCGAACACCAGAACCTGGTCTGTGTGTGCCTCGCGTCGGGGGCCACTCCCCAGGAGGCCGTCTCCCTGGTGTGCGGCTGGGCCGCGCAGGCGCAGCGCGACGACTCTTCGCTGGTCGCCACGGCCCGGGACGATCCCTGCGGCACGCGCCCGCCCGTCAGCGCCTACCTGGATACGCTGGACACCATGCTGGCCGGATCGAACACCTGGCAGTACAGCACCGTCCGCTACCACGGCCACGGCTTTTACTGCCCACCAACCCAGAGGAGCACCTGGGCGCTGTTCGCCGACCGCACGGGGTTGCTCGACCTCGGGCCCTCCCGGACGCAGAGACCGGCACGTCCTCGGGCGGTGGCTCGTCCCGGACCGGGGCCCACGCCGGCAGCGGGAGACTGATCGCGTCAGAGAAGCCCGGCGCTCTCATCCGCGCGCTCCAGGACAGCCGTCAAGAGTCAGCGGGTGCGGGCGTACGGTCGTCGATCGGCGGGCGGCCGATCCTGCGAAGCCGCTGCTGCCTTACCGGCAGCAGCGGCTCGATCCGACCCCGCAGGGTCGTCCGACACCAACTGCGGCGCTGCCCTCCCCACGCCTGCTCAACGTCCAGGTGAACGAACAGGCATGGGTGCCGCCCAGTTCCGTCTGCTCCTCTTACGGGGCCACCCCGGTGAGCGCGGCGACCGGTAGAGGGCAGTAGCGCGTCACAAGCCGTTCACCGGCCGAACAGCAACGTGCGCAGAAACTCGTTGTCGGGCTGGACGGGATCGGATCCGGCGCCGTATCGCGGGATTTCGCAGGCCCAGCGGTTGTGGGCGCCGAGCCAGTTGCGGTTCGCATCGATCCACCTGTCGAGAAGGTTCCGTCGGCCGGCGGCGAGGTGCAGGTGGTCGGCCAGATCGCGCACCCGCGCCGCGGCCGCGGGAAAGCCGGCGGCGAGCCGCGAGGCGAGGCCGTCGACCTGCTGGAGCGCCACTCGGGGCGACGACCCGGCCGTGCGGGCGAGGAGGAGGATGGCGTTCATGCTCTCTCCGCGGTCCTGCTCCTTTTCCAGGGAGTAGATGTCGTTGGACAGGACGATCAGGTCGGTACACAGATCACCCAGGGCCTGCAACGCGCTCTGATGCCACAGAAACGGCGGGATCTCATAGCCCGACACCCGTTCGATCATGTCCTGGCAGGGGCGGTAGCCGACGACGTGGCGCCGCAGTGCCAGGTAGTCGTCCAGCGTCCGGGGAGGCTGGAGCGCACGGTCGACGTCTTCGCACACGTTTCCCCAGAGGTACCGGATCCAGTGGTGGGCGGCACGCTCCTGCCACGGGGCGGCCATCCCGTGGGTGGTTCGTGCCCACATGCCGGCGAAGACGGTGGCGAGCGGACTGAGCGAGCTTCGCGCGGCGACGGTGCCGGGGGTGAGCGTGCCGACCAGTTCGTCGACGACCATAGTGGCGCTCTTCGGATCGTCGCGCAGCGGGCCGTCGAAGATCTCGTCCACGATGAAGAACACGCACATCATGTCGACAGCGAGGTCCAGGTCCGAGCCGTGCGCGTCAGGGTAGGCGTAGGCGATCAGCTTCGCGGAGTCCGCGCCGTTGAATCGCCGCCACGTCCGGGCGTTCCGGTCCAATCCGAGATCGTGGCCCCACGCTCGTGCTCGCGCCCGGGCTTCGTCCAGGCCGTCGTTGACGCGGACGGGGAAGTCGAAGGGTGGAGTCAGTGGCATCATGCACCTCATTGGCGCAGGCGCGAAATGCGCGGCACTGGACCGCTGCGGCAGCAACGGCGAGGACACACGACTCGGCGACCGGCGTCCCGGCCGCAGCTTCCATTCTCAAGAGTGCCCGAATTTCCGCCCGGCGGCCGTCCGCCCGTTCTGCGACCCGTACCGGATCATGTTCGGCCCGCGCGCCGTCCCTGGCACCGGGCCGGGTCCCGAGCTGCACCACCCCGGTCAGCATCGACCGTTTCCACGGCACGAACGGCAGGGAAGAGGCGGATTCCGCGGTCTGGGCCGGGCCCCGGCGACCGGAGCCGTTCTCTGTGCGACGATCGAATCGGGGCGTCGTCGATCGGAGCTGGTCGAACACCGGCGGGCGCCAGGCGGGTCGAGGGCGTGCCGACGTGCTCCGGGTAGGAGGCAGCCGTGCCGCAGGACGTCGAGTTCGGGCTTCCCTGGCCGCTGCGGAGCAGTCCGCACCTGCCGCGGGCCCGGGAACATTCCCTGGCCTGGCTGGAGGAGTTCGGCCTGCTGGGCGAGCAGACCTTCACTCCCGCCGAATTCACCGATTGGCGGCTGGCCGAACTCGCCGCCTACTTCTTCCCCGACGCGACGGGTGAGGGGCTGGAACTGGCCGGTGATCTGATGGGCTGGTACTTCGCCCCGTTCGACGACCGCTTCGACGGCTCGCTGGGGCGGAACCCGCTACAGGCGGCCGCCGTCTGCGCGGAGCTCGCCGCCGTCATGGCGCCGGGCGATGTGCCGGGGGCGGGCACACCGCTGTCGACGACCCGCGCGCTGGCCGACATCTGGCAGCGCAGCTGCCGTGGCATGAGCGGGGCGTGGCGGGCGCGCGCCGCGAACGACTGGCTCGCCTACCTGGCCGCACACCTCGCGGAGACGGTGGACCGCCGCCAGGGCCGGGTGATGGACGCGGACGAGTGCGTCAGCAGGAGGCGGCTCGCCACGTCGTCCTTCGTCGTGATCGACCTGATCGAGCGGGTGAGCGGATTCGAGGTCCCGGCCCTGGCCTGGCACACCCCGGTACTCGCCGAGCTGCGGAGTCTCACGGCGGAGGTCATCGGGATGTCCAACGACCTGTGCTCGGCGGAGAAGGAGGAAGCCGCGGGGGACGTGGGGAACAACCTGCTCCTCATCCTGGAGCGGGACCGCGGAATCGGCAGGACACAAGCGGCCGAGGAGGTGGTCAGCGCGATCGGGCGTCGTGTCACGCGGTTCGCCGCGATGGAGGAGCGGGTGGCCGATCTCGGCTGCTGGCTGTCCGAGGACGACGCCGTCGGCGTGCGGCGTCTGGTGACGGGCCTGCACGACCTGATGCGCGGCGACTATGCGTGGGAGCGGATGTCCGGCCGCTACCGGACCCCGCCCGCTGAGTAGGCCCGGTGGACCCCGGGCGCCCCGGCTGTCAGGACCGTTCGACCAGGCGCATCCGCAGGCCTGCGGGGCGCAGCGTGGTGGACAGCCTGCACCGGACCGGCCGGTCCGTGACGGGGACCAGCCGCCATCGGGCGGTGATTCCCGCGAGCGTCAGGGCGGCCTCGGTGCGCGCGAAGTACTCGCCGATGCACCTGCGGGCCCCGGCGCCGAAGGGGAGGTAGGCGTTGCGCGGGAGGTGGGGGTTGCGCCAGCGGTCGGGGCGGAAGGCGTCAGGGGCCTCGAAGAGGTCGGGCCGTCGGTGGATGAGGTACGGGCTGTAGGCGATCATGGTCCCGGCCGGCAGTCGTACCGCGCCGATCTCGCTGTCGACGGTCAGGGCCCGGGTGAACAGCCAGCCGGGCGGATACAGGCGCAGGGTCTCGGCGATCACCCGTCCCGCGAGTTCGAGTGAGGGCAGGCGCTCCAAGGTGAGCGGGCCCTCGGCCCTCACGCGGTCCACCTCCTCGTGCAGGCGCCGCTCGACATCGGGAGCGTGGGCGAGGAGCGCCAGAGCGAAGGAGATCGTGCTGGAGACGGGGTCGGCGCCGGTGACGAAGAACGTGACCGCTTGGTCGGCGAGCTCCTCGTCGCTCAGGACCGGGCCGTCCTGCAGGGAGGTCCCGGGATCGTGGGCGGCCATCAGGGAGCCGAGCAGGTCGTCGTGGCCGTTCCCGTCGTGCCGCCGTGCCGCGATGATCGCCTCCACCGAGCCGCGCAGGTGCTCGCGTGCCCGCCAGTAGCGCCTGGCGGACGGGGTGGGCACCCGCGCCAGCGGCACCGGGGTGATCACCTGCCGGATGAGGCCGGTCATGATGTCGTCGAGGTCCCGCAGCATCTCCCGAGTGAGGGATGCGGGCAGCGAGGCGGAGAACATGGTGGCGAGGGCGATCCGGGCGGTCAGCGTGGTCAGCTCGGCGGGCACGTCGATGATCCAGCCGTCCCGCCACGAGTCCACGATCTCGTCGGTCAGGTCCGCCATGACGGCCGCGTAGCCCGGAAACCGCTCCCCGTCGAAGGCCGGCCTGCACAGCCTGCGCTGGCGCCGGTGCAGGCTGTAGGGGCAGGTGCCGAGCCCGTTGCCCAGGACGTCGCGCAGTCGCTCGAACAGCGGCCCGCCCTTGTCGAAGACCTCGTCGTGCACGAGTACGTACCGCAGCAGGTCGGGGTCGCACACCATCACCACCGACCGGGGCCCCAGGCGCAGCCTCACCAGTTCCCCCTGGGCGGGTAGCGACGCGACGAAGCTCAGGGGGTCGCGCATCAGAGCGGGCACGTGCCCCAGCAGGGGGACACACCGGGAGGCCAGTGGAACATGCGCCACACCGTCCATACCTGTCTCTTCCCCGCCTCCCGGGCCCGCAGTCCTGTGGATTCGCGAGCGGTCACGGCCCGGGAGACCCGCTGTGCGCCCGGTCGCCGGCGACCGCGTCGGGCTGGGCCTCGACCAGGCTGCCCGCGCCGATCGCGAAGTACATGCCGTGCCACCACTGCTCCATCACCAGCGCGGCCATCGGTTCGCTGAAGCGGCGCTCGAAGTCGGCCTCGTGCCCGGCACTCATGAAACGGGCGAAGTGCCGACAGTAGACGCGGTCCATGTGGGACAGGAAGGCGGTGGGGGAGATCCTCCCCTCCCCCAGCAGCCACGGGACGACGAACTCGTACTCGACGATGCTCAGGGGCAGGACGCCGTGCTCGACGGCTTCGCAGATCACGGAGTGCAGCTCTACGGTCCCGGTGTGCCGGGTGCCGTCTATCTCGACGTCGAACGGCAGGTCCCGTCTCGGGACGTCGACGCGCGGAGTGCCGACCGGGACGGTGGGGGTCAGATCCTCGGTGTAGCAGTCCGCGAGCTGGCCGGAGGCGTACAGGTCGCGCTGCTGCGCGACGTGGGACAGTTCCGCCGCGAGGGAGTAGTAGCGCCAGGCGTCGTGCCGGTGGTTGGTGAGCACCCACACGGGTACGGCCAGGACCGCAGTGCACGCCGCATAGCGTTCGGGGCGGATGCCGCCGGTCTGTGTCCAGTGTGCGTTGACCATCCACACGGTCCGCTCGTAGGCGCTCAGCAGGTCGGCCATGACGACCGACCCGCAGGTCAGGGCCAGGACCGACTGGCCGCACTCCTGGAAGCGGAGATCCGGACCGATGTCGACCCAGTCGGCGACCATGCCGGTCAGCATCATGTCGTCCCGGCCGGCGTGGTTCGGCAGGAACGACAGGTGGTAGGTGAAGTAGCCACTGTCGGACGCCTTCATGTCGCGCCAGGTATCGCGGTCCCGGTAGACCCATGTGGCCAGGCCGCTCGATCGCGTCTCGTGGGCGTCGGCCTCGTCGTGCCGCTTGACGTCGAAGAAGGCGAGGTCGGCCGCGACGTGCGCCCGCCGGGCCACCAGGTCCGCAGGGAGGTCCGGCATGTCCCAGAGCGAGAGGATCTCGTCCTTCAGGCCCGTTCTGCCCGCCCGCGCGTACGCGGTGTCGATGTTGTACTCGAGGTAGAAGCCGTAGATCAGGATGGCGACGTAGTCCTGGCGCCAGTCGTTGTAGACGGCTGGCATCATGCCGCCGCCCCAGGCCCCCGAGGCGAAGTTCGGGTACGCCCCCACGCCCCGGAACCCGAACTCCTCCATGAACGCGGCCCAGTCCGGGGAACAGCACGTCGGAAGGAACGACTTGGTGGACCGGCCCGCATTCTCCCCCCGCCGGGCCCGGGCGAGCAGCGCCCCGACCGGATCCGCACCGGCGGTGAGCGGGACCAGCCCGACCTGGCCCGACGCGGCGAAGCCGGAACCCCTGCACCGGACCTCACGGATCTCCGCGAGCAGGTCGCGCCCGTGCTCCACCATCTCGGCGCACTCCGTCATCCAGGGAGCGAACCGCCGGCCCCAGGAGGTCGGGTCACTCTTCATGGCCGCGAGGGTCCCCTCCGGGTCGTACACCCAGCCGCCGGGCCGGGGCGCTTCCGGGTCCTCAGCCAGTCGACGGCGCACCGCGTCGACATGAGCCGCCAGAGGGGTGCCGGCCGCGTGCTTGCGGGTCCACAGCACATCGAGGGGCTCTGTGCCGCCGGGCCCGGCCTCCGCCGGCCTGTCGCCGACGACCGACGCGCCCCGTTTCCCAGCCGGGTACCGGGCATGGACACGCTCGGCCACGGGCTCAAGGACACCGTGCTCGCCCACTCCATAATCGACTGCCCGGAACGTGGGCGCCTTCGCGTCCCGGTCTGGCAGGAACGAGCCGGAGTCGTACCCGTGCGGGTCGACCGGCTCAGATTGGTCCCCGGTCACGATGTGCCTCCTCCCAGGAGGTCCGGACGCGTCCGCGGGCGAGCCTCTCCCCTACCGGCGGACCGTAGCGCCCGCTTCGTCCGCCTCACCGGTGAGATCGTCCAGGGTGCCCAATGCGGTGATCTTGCCCCTCGGCCGGTTGACCCGACCGATCGGCGGTCGAATTCAGGCGCGGACCCCTCGCGCCGCCGGATGCGGCCACCTGCGCGCCGTCGGCGCACCCCGGCCCTCGGCGAGTTCGAGGAGACCGAACAGAGTGCTCGGACGCGGTGCTCCGCCCGGCCCCGATCCCCTCGGTGCGCAGAGCGAGGCCGCCTGGGACTCAGACCCATTTCACAACGATCCGATCCACCGCACAAACTCTTGGAGCACCTGATGCCGGCACGTGCCGGTTCCTGCCACTGGATCCGCCGACCGGACCGGCCGGGCGCCCGTCTCCGATCCGGGCACGGCATTCTCCTCGGCAACGAAGGACACGATGAGCTTGTCGAACGGGGGCGGGGGAGCCATGCGTCGCCCCCGGAAGCCTGCGATCGCGGGAGCAAGCTCGTCGGCCACCGAATCCAGCCAAAGCCTCCGGAAGGCGTCCAAGCCTCGGTCACTGGCAGGGAAACACTGCGCTACCACCATGTACTCGTCGAGGATGGCGCGTTCCACATCGTCAACCCTGGACATCGTCTTGCCGCCTTCGCGGGCTGGATCGTTCTCGTACGATTTGGGCCGCCGCACACCGCGGGCCGCGGGATCCATCTGCGGTTGAGGGACGTCTGGATGTGAGACGTGACTGCGGGCCGCCCAGTTACCACACCATTCTGATGAGCATAGAATATTATAAATATCGCTATTGGGATCTACTGGACTTCGCGTCAACCCGCGCCCAGCCGAGCAGCACAAGTCCGCGACCACCCCTGCGCCGGGCCTTCCAGCGCAACCGCGCCACCGCCGAACCCCTCGACCGCGTCGGCAGCCTCTTCCCGGTGACCGACCCGCTGCGGTCGGCCCGGGCCGATGAGCCGCTCGGGCCAGTTCCCGAAGCGGCGGCTGTGCCGGAGCCACGAAGAGACATCGATGACCACGCCGGGCGGGGCGATCGTCGAACCGCTCCCCGCCACACCCGTCGATCGGTGACGCCGCGTGCAGCGGAACGCCGCGCGCGTGTCCTCTCCGAAACCACGGATTCCGCGAACGCCGTGCGACGCCACCGGGACGACGACCGCACCATGACCGATGACGTTGCGGGATCGGCACGGCGCTCGGAGGGCGCAAGCTGCGACCGACGCAATCGCTCCGATGGAGACCCTTATGCCGAAGGAAAAATGGTTCTACCCCGGCGACCTCGATAACGACCTTCGGGCTTCCGCCCTGAGCCCAGACCAGCAAGCCGAGACTCTGGGACATGCATGGGAGTACAACCGGTGTATCGTTCCCGAGTTCACCAACTGTTCGCCCCGGACCTTGTCGGGCGCGACTTCACCGCGCCTCGCCCGGGGATGCGGCTCGTCGGCGACATGACCTTCCTGCCGACCGAGGAGGGCCGGCTCTACCTGGCGACCTGCATCGACCTGGCCACCCGCGAGGTGGTCGGCTACGCGATGGCCGACCACCACCGCGCCGAACTGCCGGTGGCCGCGCTGCGGATGGCCGCCGGCCGAGGCGACTTGGAGCGAGGCTGCATCTTCCATTCGGATCGCGGCAGTGAATATACGTCAGCTGAATTCCGCAGTGAAATAGACGAGTTGGACATGCGGCAGTCAATGGGAAGAGTTGGCTCCTGTTACGATAACGCCGCCGAGAGCTTCTTCGCCGTCCTGAAGGAGGAGATCGGCACCCGGGTCTGGCCCGACCGTGCCACTGCCCGCGCGGAGGTCTTCGCCTTCGTCGAGACCTTCTACAATCGCAGGCGCCTACGCAAACACCCCGAGTGGGGCTACCTCACCCCACTCAAGACTCGCCAGCGGCACCGGCAAGGTCACGTCCTCGCAGCGTAGACGGAGAGTGTCCAACCGCAGGGTGGAACTTCACATCGCCCGCCGCCCCGGCGGCACCGTCGCCCTCGCCGTCCAGTACGGCCACCCGCGCACCGCCCTCGCCGTGGCTACGCCTCCCGCTCCCGCGACGGCATCCACACCCTCCTGGACATCGAGACCGTCCGCGCCTGCGCCGACACCGCCCTCGACCACTGCGTCCCCATGTGCGGCAACATCGCCCGCACCGACCACCACGCCCACCAACTACGCGAGCGCGCCCGCACCCTGCTCCAGCAGGCCACTCACCTCCCCGGCCCGCTCGCCGACCGCCTCACCGCCACCGCCCAACGCCTCACCGCCCTCGCCGAACGCCACCACGCCGAACGCCGCACCCTCCCGGAGACCCCGTGCCCCCCGCCCCCGACGAACGGGACCGCATCCGCGCCGCCGCCCACCGCATCCTCGCCGGCACCCCGGAGAACTCCAACGGTGCACTCACCGTCGTCGCCCTCGCCATCGAAGCGGGCGTCCCCCGCAACGCCCTCACCCAGCGCCACCTCGACCTGCGCGAGGACTTCTACGCCCGCGTCCGCGCCCTCGGCCGGATCCCCGACAGCGAAGCCCGCCTACGCAAGCAGATCGTCAAGCTCAAGGAACTGCGCGCCGCCGACACACGGAAACTGCGGGAACTGAGCGAGGACCGGCAGGCCCTGGTCCAGGTCGTCAACCAGCTCACCCTGGAGAACCACAGGCTGCGCGGCGCACTCACCGAATCCGGTGACCGCGTCCGCACACTGCCGGTCCGCGGCCACCCCGGCCCCTGAACGAGGGCCGCGATCCGGCCCCGGGCAGGCACCCCGGGACCGGATCGCGTCACTCGCGGCGCGGCGCCGCCGGCTGCCCGCCGCTCTGGCGAGGATCCGCCGCGGTTTCGCGGGTGGCAGCCCACGAGGCGAGCAGGCGCAGGCCCTCGTCGCTGGGGGAGCCGGGTTCGGCGGTGTAGACGGTCAGGTGGAGGCCGGGGGCTGCGGTCATCTCCAGCCCCTCGTAGGCGAGCGTGAGATCGCCGACTGCCGCGTGGTGAAAGCGTTTGGTGCCACTGCCGTGGTGGCGGACGTTGTGGGCGCCCCAGCGGGTACGGAACTCGTCGCTGCGGGTGGAGAGTTCGCCGACGAGGTCGTGGAGGTCCTTGTCGTGGGGGTCGCGGCCGGCCTCGGTGCGCAGGATGGCCACCGTGATGTCGGCGGCCTGCTCCCAGTCGGGGTAGAAGCGGCGGGAGGCCGGGTCGAGGAACTGGAACCGGGCCAGGTTGTCCTGGTTGCCGGGGCCGTCGTACACCTCGGTGTAGAAGGCGCGGGCGAGCTGGTTGGCGGCGAGCAGATCCATGCGGCCGTTGCGGACGAACGCGGGGCCGCCGGTGACGGCGTCGAGCATCCACTGCAGGGCGGGGTGGGGCGACCACTGGCGGGTGGTGCGCCGGCGGGGGCGGGCGAGGGCGTCGGTGCCGACGGCGGCCTGGGCAAGGTGCAGCAGGTGGGCGCGTTCGGCGTCGTCGAGCTGCAGGGCGCGGGCGACGGCCTCCAGGACGGCCGGTGAGGCGCCGGCGAGGTTGCCCCGCTCCAGTTTCGCGTAGTACTCGACGCTCAGGTCGGCGAGGGCGGCGACCTCGCTGCGGCGCAGGCCGGGCACGCGGCGGCGGGGGCCGGCGGGCATGCCCGCCCGCTCGGGGGTGATCTTCGCGCGCCGCGAGGTGAGGAACTCGCGGACCTCATGGCTGTTGTCCACGCCTCCGACGGTACGACGCCCGGGGCCCGGGTGGGGTGTACCGCCGGTACACCCCTTGATGGTGACTCGCTGCGCGCACCGGAAGCGCCTTTCCTGGAGACGTGGCGCTCCCCGGCCAGCCCCGCCGGCCTCGGGCCCGCGCCCGACACGCATTCGGCAGTGGCCGGCACGCCCGGCTGTCCGCCCCGGAACACGAAGGAAGACCCCTGATGCGCGGCGCAGTCATCCACGCCCCCCGGGACGTCCGGTTCGAGACGCTGGACGACCCGAAGATCCTCCACCCCACCGACGCGATCATCCGAACGGCCGTGACCTGCGTGTGCGGTTCGGACCTGTGGCCCTACCGCGGGGCGGAGCCGGTCGGCGACCCGCACCCGATGGGGCACGAGTACGTCGGCTTCGTGGAGGAGGTCGGCTCCGCCGTCACCTCGCTGCGGCCGGGCCAGTTCGTGGTCGGGTCGTTCGCGACCTCCGACAACACCTGCCCGAACTGCCTGGCCGGCTTCCAGTCGAACTGCGTGCACCGCGAGTTCATGTCCACCTGTCAGGCCGAGTACGTCCGTATCCCCAACGCCCAGGGCACCCTGGTCGCCACCGACGGCACCCCGGGCGAGGAGTTCTGGCCGGGTCTGCTGGCGGTCTCGGACGTGCTGGGCACCGGCTGGTGGGCCGCCGACGCCGCCGATGTCCGGCCCGGCTCGACCGCGGTGGTGGTCGGTGACGGCGCGGTCGGCCTGTGCGCCGTGATCGCCGCGAAGGAGATGGGCGCCGAGCGGATCATCGCCATGTCCCGCCACGCCTCCCGGCAGAACCTCGCCCTGCAGTTCGGCGCCACCGACATCGTCGCCGAGCGCGGCGACGAGGGCGTGGCCCGGATCAAGGAACTGACCGGCGGCATCGGCGCCGACAGCATCCTGGAGTGCGTCGGCACCGCCCAGTCCATGCAGCAGGCCCTGCATGCCGCCCGTCCCGGCGGCAGCGTCGGCTTCGTCGGCGTCCCGCACGGGGTCGCCGTCGACGGCCAGGAGCTGTTCTTCTCCCACGTCGGCCTGCGCGGCGGCCCCGCCCCGGTGCGCCGCTACCTGCCCGACCTGATCGAGCGCGTCCTGGCCGGCAGCATCGACCCCGGCAAGGTCTTCGACCTCACCCTGCCGCTGGAGCAGGTCGCCGAGGGCTACCGCGCGATGGACGAGCGCCGCGCCATCAAGGCCCTCCTCAAGCCCTGACCGCGACAGCCGAACCGGCCGGGGCCGGCGGCGGGCCACCGCCCGCACCGGCCACCCGAGCACCCCAGGACGACCCCCATGCCCGCACCGCTGCGCCACGCCCTGCTCCGCCTCGCCCCGCCGGCCGCACTGCTGTCGCTGGCCGCCTGCACCGGCAGCCCGCCGGACACCGCCCCGCCGACCTCGGCCTCGCCAGGGGCGGGGTGGCAGGACACCCCGGCACCGGCCGACAGGAGCACCCCGATGAACATCCGCGCCACCTTCGACGGCACGCCCGTCGAAGCGGTGCTGAACGACAGCCCCGCCGCCCGCGACCTGGCCGCCCTTCTGCCGTTGACCGTGGACCTGGAGGACTTCCACGGCACCGAACGGATCGGCTACCCGCCGCGTAGGCTCACCACCGCCGCCGCGCCGGTACCGGCCGCGGCCAAGGCCGGCGACCTCGCCTACTACGCGCCCTGGGGAAATCTCGCCCTCTTCCACCGGGACGGCCCCGCCCCCTCCGCCGACCTTCTGGTCCTCGGCCACCTCGACGCCGACCCCGGCCGACTGGCCCACGCCCGGAAGATCACTCTCGAAGCCACCCCCTGACCCGCCCCCGCCCACGGAAAGAAGCCCGTATGCCCCGCCCCGTCGGCCCCGCCACCGGCAAGCTCCCCTTCGTCGTGTGGGTGCTCGCCGCCGGCACCTTCCTGATGGGCACCACCGAGTTCGTCGTCGCCGGGCTCCTCCCGGAGATCGCCGGTGACCTCGGCGTCAGTGTCTCCCGTGCCGGACTGCTGATCACCGCCTTCGCCGTCGGCATGATCGCCGGCGGCCCGACCATGGCCCTGGCCACCCTGCGCCTGCCCCGGCGGCGGACCCTGGTCCTCGCCTTGGCCGTCTTCGCGCTCGGCCACGTCGTCGCCGCCCTCAGCACCGACTTCACCGCCGTTCTCGCCGCCCGCCTCGTCACCGCGCTGGCCACCGGCGCGTTCTGGGCCGTCGGCTTCGTCATCGCCACCGAAGCGGCGGGCCCCGGCCGCTCCACCCGCGCCGTGGGCGCCATGATGGGCGGCCTGACCCTGGCCAACGTCGTCGGCGTTCCCCTCGGGTCCGTCGTCGGGCAGGCCACCGGCTGGCGCGGTCCCTTCTGGGCCCTGGCAGTCCTCGCCGCCTCGATCGTGGGCCGCCTCGTCCCCGACACCGGGCGCTGCGGCAGGGCAGGCTGTGGTTGGCACTGGCCGCCGCCGTCCTGATCATGGGCGGCGTCCTGGCCACCTACACGTACATCACGCCGCTGCTGACCGGCCGCGCCGGCATCCCGGAGAACGCCGTGCCGCTGGTGCTGGTCGCCTTCGGCGCCGGCGCGCTCGGCGGCAACACCATCGGCGGGCGGCTCGGCGACCGCCGCCCCATGGCCACCACGATCACCGCCGCCGCGGCCACCGCCGCCGTCCTGCTGCTGCTCGTCCCGTTGTCCACCAACCCTGCGACGGCCGTCGCCCTGGTCTTCCTGATGGCCCTGACCGGCTTCGCCGTCAACCCCGTCGTCACCTCGCTGGCCGTCCGCTTCGCCGGCGACGCCCCCACCCTCACCTCCGCCCTGACCACCTCCGCCTACAACACCGGCATCGCCGCCGGCTCCGCACTCGCCGGCCACGCCCTCGGCACCGGCCTCGGCCTGACCGGACCCGCCCTCGTCGGCGGCATCCTCGCTGCCCTCACCCTCCTGCCGCTGGCCGCCCTCGCCCTTCGCGGAGCCGCCCGGCCCGCACCGGGCCCCGCCCCACGGACCGGCTCCGTGCCGCCCCCGGCCGCCCCGCACGCCGCCGGCACGCAGATCCCCGTCGGCCGGTGAAACCCCGAACCTGTTGGGAGAACACCGCGATGAACCCCGTCTACGACTTCACCGGCCAGGACGCCTTCGTCACCGGCGACTCCTCCGGGATGGGCCTGGCCACCGCCCGCGCCTTCGCCGCCTGCGGCGCGGCCGTCGCCCTCGCCGACCTCGACCGGCCCGCCCTGCACGACGCCACCCGCGAACTGGCCGACCGAGGCCACCAGGTCCTGGCCCTGCCCTGCGACGTCACCGACGAGCAGCAGGTCGCCGCCGCCGTCGACCGCACCGTCGCCACCTTCGGCCGCCTCGATGCGGCCTACAACAACGCCGACATCCAGATCCCGCCCGCCGACGCCGCCGACGAGGACGCCGCCGTCTTCGACCGCGTCCACGCCGTCAACCTGCGCGGCATCTGAGCGGGCATGAAGCACGAGCTGCGCCACATGCGCGCCCAGGGCAGCGGCGCGATCGTCAACTGCTCCTCCCTCGGCGGCCTGGTCGGCATCCCCGGCCGCGCCTCCTACCACTCCTCCAAGCACGGCGTGATCGGCCTGACCGGCAGCGCCTCCCTCGAGTACGCCCCCCGCGGGATCCGCACCAACGCGATCTGCCCCGGCACCATCGAGACCCCGATGGTCCAGGTCGCAGGACGGGCGGTGCGCAGTGGCACCTCTCCGGCGCGGATGGCGCGGACGACGGTGAGCGCGGCGAAGCTAGCCAATGCCCAGGAGCGTTCGCCGAACGCGACGAGCCCGGGATCAGCGCCGTCGACTGGTACTACCTCCGCAACCAGCGTGGAGAGGTTGGATACGGCCCAGGGCAGGTCAGTCACGCCGCACACCTATGCGACCAGTCCACTGCGGGGCGCCCGGCGGCTCGGTCCAGTCCCATCGACGCGGACGAGCCGCCGGGCGCCATGAGCGTGCTGGAGCCTTCTTGCGGTTCTACAGGCCCAGATCCGACGCGAGGCCCGGACCCGGTGTCCACTCCACGCCCGTGTCGGCCTCGCGGGACAGGAGCTACATCTCTTGGTCCTGTGTCACGGCGATGCACAGGGATGTGCCCGAATCACCGGCGCTCAACACCAACCGATCCGCCTGCCGACCTTCGGTATGGATCGTGTGGGGAACCAGGTCCAGCAGCAACTCGAACTGCGCGTCGTCGCGGACATCGATGGCGGTGTCGAGCCCTTCCAGTGTGGACTCGCGAATGCTCTCCCCCTCGGCACCCTGTGGGAAGTGGCGGCTCAGCCGGCGCGCGCAGTCCACTCCGGCGGCGTCCACAACCGGGCATGGGCGCTGCCGACCTGGATCAGCGTTCCGGTATGCCGATCCTGACGCGCCGGGCGGAACCCGTCGATCGCGAACACCTGCTGTCCGCTGGTGATGTCGACGCCCTGCAGACCGGCCTCGTCGGCGATCAGCAGATGCTCTCCGTCGGTGAAGAAGCCGAAATCGCCGACCGGCCAGCGGAACGTGGCGACCGCCTTGATCCATCGGACGCCCGGCGAGCGCAGTTCGATCGAGGTGGGGTCGAGGACGTGGACGGTGCCGCTGCCGGCATCGTCCCGGTCGTACACCGCGATCCGCCCGTCGTCGATCCACACCACCGGCCAGTTCCACTCCGAGACCTCGGGATACACCGCACGGCTGGGCCCGTCCTCGGACTCGTACGGGTTGTCGTGCAGCCAGGCGGTCAGGCTCCACACCGCCGGCATCCCCCACGGCTGCCACACCCAACCGCCGTCGTAGACACGAGTCCCGTCAGGACTCAGCGACAGCGCGCCGTGGAAGTAGTCGAGGTCGTACTCCGCAGCTTCCTCGTCTCTGTCCGGGCTGTCCCGCGCCGTAAGCACCTCGCCGGACGCGAGATCGGTGACATCCAACCGGTTCCAGTCAGTGCGATGGACGACAACCGGCCGGCCGCCGTGTTCGGCGAACGCCAACGCGAACGGGACGGTTTCACAGCAGTAGTCCCCGCCGTCCAACGTCAACACCGGCGAACCGGTGGTGAGATCGACGACGGTGCCGTACCGACCGCGGTCTTGAACCACCGCCGCCCAACGGCCACATCGAGACACATGGAGCCGCGGTCGAACGCCGCCACCGTATTCGGACGCCAGCCTCTCCTCCCGATACCGGGCCACGTCCTGCACCTCGCCGGTCGTCGGCGTCCACCGCGCCAGTCGTCCATCCTCGGACAGCACCAGCCACGCCGGCCCCGCGTCACCGAGGGGCGCCGGCAACGCCGCCACATCCACGACCGGCCGCAGCGCGTCGGGAACTGCCACGTCCACCGTGACCGTCGCCATACTGATCCCCTCGGTGCGCCCGTGCGACCCCCCGCGGCAACGCGAACAGCAGGCGATACGGCACCGTATCGGCGAAGTCGGTGAGCGCCGCGACGCCGGTCACGGCGGTGAGGTCAACACGGATCTGGTCTGTGTCGGGCTCATTCTCGCGCAGGTCCGCCTCGGTGTCGTCCAGCGAGAAGCCCCCTCCGGTCGTCATGACCGGACCAACCTCACCGAGCACGGCCCCCGGCGGACCCAGAAGATCCAAACCGCCGACCAGCACACCCGGATCCGCTACAGAGAGCTACTTGTCACTTCGCCGTAGCTTCGGGAGAACAGGGCCGTGATGGGAAGATTCGTGGGACCCCGTCCCGGGATCGCCCATCCAACGCCCGCCGGCCGGCAAGGTCAACACCTTTCACCAGGGAACGGACCGTCACAGGCGGCTGCGGCACACGACGGGCCGGGCGGGCCGGGTCGGCGCCGCTAAGTGCGACAACGGCGGTGCGGGTGCGCTCCAGCCAGGACCTGACCTGGCGCAGCGTGGCGGCATCGAGCCATCGGGTGAGGCCGCGGACGGCCTGGTGGGGGTCGACGTCGGTCAGCATGGTCAGTCCGGCGCGGTCGAGGGCTGCGTCCAGGGTCGATCCGGCCTGCACGACCGCCTCCGGCACGCGCCCTGAACCGTGCGGGTCCCCGAACCGTGCGGGTACGGACGAGCGGGCCCACAATGGAAGGAGAGACAGAACCGAAAGTGACGCAGAGTTAACACAACCGGCACGGTTTCCCGTCCCGGGGCCTGTGTCCTCGTGAGCTTCAGCACGCCGCCGGACCGCTGACAGGCCGACGGCGCGGCACTCACACCCCGGGAACGCGCACGCTGCGCAGCCGTCGCCGGCGCAGAAGCGGACACGACCGCGACCGCGCCAGTAGCACCCGAGGTTGACATGGCTGGCAAGAACTCCGAACCCGGCGGGCCGAACGGTATCGGCGACCGCCCCCAGGACGACTTCGTGGCGAGGAACCTGGCCGATCCGTCGCAGCGGCCGGCCAGGACGCTGACGCTCAGTGGTCTGCTGGGCGACAGCGACCGCCCCGGATACCGGCGGCTGTACTTCAACAAGCAGCTTGACTACTACGCCGAGTTCGCCTCCGCGGACGTGCTGGCGGTGGAGGACGTCGGCAGCGACCAGCCGCCGTTCGTCGGACTCGACGCGACGAAGGTCACCCTGAGTCGCGATGCGACGGTGCACTTCACCCGGGTGGAGTCGGCCGCTCCCCTGGACGAGTTCGACCTCGACCTGCGGCTGGCGCAGCCGCGCCGCACTGGGACGGTGCCCACCACGCAGCCCTCCGAACCGCAGACCTTCGAGGCCGAGTGCCCCGGGCCGACGTTCGGCGACTGCGTCACCGAGTTCGCCTGTGCCACCGACGTCGACTGTCCGACCGGAATCACCGTCTGCAAGCCGCGCACGTGCCGTTGCACGGAGAACGCGACGTGCGACACCTGCGCGGGCGCCACCTGCGAGAACACCTGCTTCCAGCAGACCTGCGCCACCTGCGGCGAGAACACCTGCGCCACGTGCGGCGAGGCCACCTGCCGCACCTGCGCGGGTGCCACCTGCGCCACCTGCCACACCTGCCGCACCTGCGACACCTGCAACCCGCACGTGTTCACCTGCGGACCGAACCCGCGGTGCCGCCAATGAGGACCCCTGGGACGGCATCCGCCGCGACGCCGCCGACCGCGTCGGCGGTGGCACCGGGCAACGGCGGATGGGCGCCGCGGCTGGGGCCGGCGGCCGCCCGGCGCGCGCTCGAAGCCGCCCGGCTGATCGCCGACCGGGCCACCAGCCCCCCACGGGTGCGGGCGGCGATCGAACTCGCCGCCCGGCAGACCGCGTTCCCCGGATCGGTGCACTGGGACCCGGTGTCGCTGGCGCAGGGTGAAACCGGCCAGGCGCTGTTCTGCGCCCAGCTGCACCGCTGCTTCCCCGCCGAGGGCTGGGACCGCACCGGACACGCGCACCTCACGCGCGCGGTGGCCGCGCTGGAGCAGCGCGGCGGTGCCCCGCCGAGCGTGTCCAGCGGGCTGAGCGGCGTCGCGTTCTGCGCCGCGGTGCTGGGCGACGGCCGCGGCTACCGGCGCCTGCGCCAGGTGCTCGACGCCCGGATCGCGGCGATGAGCCTGGCCGGGGCGGCGGCGCTGCGTGGGCGCAGCGGGGTGCCGGTGTCGTCCTTCGACCTCATCTCGGGCCTCAGCGGCGTCGCCACCCACCTGCTGCCCGCCGGTGCCGGCCGACCCGCGCACCCGGCGCTCGCGCCGGTCGTGCGCGCACTCGCCGGCCTCGCCGGCCCCGGTGAGTGGCCGCCCGCCTGGTACACCCCGGCGGCGCTGCTCCACGACGAGGAGCAGGCCCGCGCCTATCCGTTCGGCAACCTCAACTGCGGTCTGGCGCACGGCATCCCGGGCCCGCTGGCGGTCTTGGCCCTGGCCGTGCGCAGCGGGGTCGAGGCCGAGGGCCTGCGGCCGTCCGTGCGCGAGCTGGCCGGGTGGCTGCTGGCCCACCGGCTGGACGACGCGGCCGGGCCGAACTGGCCCGCGGTCGTCCCGCTGGGCGACGGCGGCCCCGGCCTGCGCGAGGGCCGGGTGGACCGCACCACCCGCAGCGCGTGGTGCTACGGCAGTCCGGGGGTCGCCAGGGCGCTGTGGCTGGCGGGCAGCGCGCTCGGCGACGAGGGCCTGTGCGCGGTGGCGGTGCGGGCGATGGAGGCCGTCTACCGCCGGCCCGTGCCCGAGCGCCGCATCGACTCCCCGACGTTCTGCCACGGCGTCGCCGGGCTCCTCCAGGTGACGCTGCGCTTCGCCGACGACACCGGGCTGCCCGTGTTCACCGAGGCCGCCGACGCTCTCACCGAGCAGATCCTGGCGCACGTCGACCCGGCGCGGCCGATGGGGATCGCGACGGTGGAGCCGGCGGGCAACCTCGTCGACCAGCCCGGCTTCCTCGACGGGGCGGCCGGGGTCGCCCTCGTCCTGCTCGCGGCCGCGACGGACCGGGAGCCGGTGTGGGACCGCGCCGTGGCCCTGTCATGACCGCGAACCCGAACCCGAACCCGGCAGCGGACCCGGCAGCGGGCGGGGGCGCCGGCCCGGCGCGAGGCCGTACCCGGCGCACGCCCGCCGCCGCCCGTGGCCGCGCCCCGCTCTACGAGCCGGCCCCGTGGCTGATCGTCCGCACCCCCCTGCTGCCCGCCCGCGCACCGAACGCCGCCACCGCCGCCACCGCCGCGGACCCGGCGAACCCCGTGAACCCGGCGAACCCCCGTGACAGCCTGGCCGACCCACGCGTGCGGCGGGCCCTGGCCGTCGCCAGCCCCGACCTGCTCGACGCCCTGCAGCGCACCGGGGCGAGGGCGCGCGACGCCGCCCGGGCCGAGCTGAAACTGGCCCGCTACCTGATCCGGATGAGCACTCGCCCCACCCCGTACGGCGCGTTCGCCGCCGTGTCCCTCGCGGGCTGGGGCGAGCGCACCACCCTGGCCGTGCGCAACGACGCCGACCGCATCCGCACCCGCCCCGACATGGGCTGGCTGACCGACCTGTGCCTCGCCCTGGACGACGACCCCGCCGCCCGCGCCGACAGCCGGTGGACGGCGAGCGCCCGCGCCATCGAGCGCCACGGCCGGCTCGCCCTGGCCGACGGCGGCCCCGCGCAGGGCACCGGCTCGGTCCGCCTGACCCCCGCCGTCCGCGAGGCACTGCGCGCCACCCGCCACCCCGTCCCGTACGCCGTGCTGCGCCGGCACCTGCTGGAACACACCGGCGGCAGCCCCGAGCAGGTCGAGCGGCTGCTCTCCGAGCTGTGGCGCCAGCACCTCCTGGTCACCGACCTGCGCGCCGCGCTCACCACCGACGACCCGGCCGAGGAGCTGCGCCGACGCCTCGCCGAGCGCCCCGCCTGCGCCCGTACGGCCGCTCAGCTCGCCGACCTGCTCGCCGAGATGGCCGACCTCGACCGCGCCCCGGACGACCAGGCACCGCGGCGGGCCCGCGGCATCGCCCAGCGCGCCCAGGACATCCACCCGGCCGACGGACCGGCGTTCCAGACCGACATGGCCCGGCCCGTGGACGGCGACCGGATCGGCGCCCGCGTCGGCGAGGACTGCGCCCGGGCGGCCGAGCTGCTCCTGCGCCTGTCGCCGCAGCCGCTCGGCAGCGCCGACCTGTCCGCCCACCGCGCCGCGTTCACCCGGCGCTACGGCCACGACCGGGAGGTGCCCCTGCTGGAGCTGCTGGACGAGCACACCGGGATCGGCCCGCTCGGACACACCCACGGCGCCCGTCCGGCGCCGGCGCCCGAGGCGGCCGCCCGGCGCGCGAGCACGCTCACCGACCTCGCCCTCGGCGCCCTGCGCGACGGCCGGCGCGTCGTCGACCTGACCGACACCCTGCTGGCCGCCCTCCAGACCCGTGACCCCGCGACCGCGCCCGTACCGCTGTCCCTGGAACTGTCCGCGTTCGTCGCCGCCGCCTCCCGCGAAGCCGTGGACCGCGGGGACTTCCTCCTGGTCGTCGGACCGAACCTGGGCGCCAGCAGCGCCGGCCGCTCGCTCGGCCGGTTCGCCGGACTCCTCGCGCCGCAGGGCCCGGCGGCCCTGCGCAGCCTGGGCGAGGCCGAGTACCGGGCCCGCCCCGACGCCGCGCTGCCCGTCGAGGTCGTCTACCTGCCCGCGAACCACCGCATGGCGAACGTCGTCGTGCGCCCCGCCGTCCACGAGTACGAGATCGTCCTCGACGTGCCCGCCGGGGTGCCCTCCGAGCGGGTCGTGTCGCTCGACGACATCCTGGTCGGCGTCCGCAACGACCGCTACCGGCTCCGGTCGCGCCGTCTGGACGCGGTGCTGCGCCCCACCGCGCGCCACATGCTCAACACCCATCAGGCGCCCGCCGTCTGCCGCTTCCTCGACGAAGTCGCCCGCGACGGCGCGCCCGAGTTCACGGCCTTCGACTGGGGCCCGGCGGCCGACTTCCCGTTCCTGCCCCGCGTGCAGTACGGCCGGATCGTGCTGGCCCCCGCCCGGTGGCTGCTGCGCCCGGCCGCTGCCGACGGCCATGACGGCGGCGAGGACCGGACGGCCGACGCCGGGGCCTTCGCCGCCCACGTGGCCGCCTGGCGCTCCCAGTGGTCGGTCCCCGCGCGCCTCTACCTGACCACGGCCGACAACCGGTTGCTCCTCGACCTCGACGACCCCGCCCAAGTCGAACAGCTGCGCGCCGAGGCCGGGCTGCTGGTGTTCCAGGAGGCACTGCCCGACACCGCCGACGCATGGGTGCCCGGCGCGGACGGCGTCTTCATGAGCGAGCTCGTGGCCCCGCTCGTCCTGCGCCCGCGGCCGGCCCCACAAACGGCACCCGAACCGCGCACCGAACCGCAGGCCGCGCCCGTACCGGCGATCACGCACGCCAACGGCCACCCTGTCCCGGTCCGCGACCGGCTGCGCCTGCCGGGCAGCGACTGGCTGTTCGCCAAGTTCTACGGCGACCGCGACCAGGAGGACGCCCTGCTGGCCGGCCCCCTGGGGCGCCTGTGCGAGATGGCCGAGGTCTCCGGGCTCGCCCGGCAGTGGTTCTTCATCCGGTACACCGACCCCGACCCGCACCTGCGCTTGCGCTGGAAGGGCGACCACGACGCCCTGACCCGGCACCTGCTCCCGGAGATCGCCCGGCTCGCCGCCCAGCTCACCGAGGAGGGCCTGCTCTCCCGGCTGGTCATCGACACCTACGACCGCGAACTGGAGCGCTACGGCGGCTCGGAGGGCACCGACGTCAGCGAACAGGTCTTCTGCGCCGACAGCCGGGCCGTGCTGCGGCTGCTCGCCGAGACCGGCCCGAACTCCCCCGTCGACGCCGACCTGACCGAGCTGGCCGCCGTGAGCACCGACGACCTGCTCGCCGGGCTCGGCCTCGGTCCCGAAGAGCGCCTGCGCTGGTACACCGAGCAGGCCCGGCAGTTCCACGGCGCCGCCCGCCGCCAGGCCGGCGAGGACTACCGCGTGCGCCAGCGGCGCCTGCGCGCCCTGCTCGGCACGCCCGGGGGTCCGGCCCTGCTGGGCGGCGCGGTGCAGGAGATCCTGGGCCGGCGCCGCGACGCGCTCGCCGAGGCCGTCGACCGGCTGTCCGCCCTGGAGACCGCCGGACGCCTCGCCACCGACCGCGACCGGCTGCTCGGCAGCTACGTCCACCTCCACTGCAACCGGCTGCTGGCCGGGCGCCACCCGTCGGAGGGCCTGCTGGTCCAGCTACTCCAGCGCACCCGCAAGGGCCTGAGCGTCGAGCCGGCGCCCGCCCCCGCCCCAAGCCCCGCGTGACGCCCCCTGCCCGCCTACAGCCTGGCCGCCGAGAAGGTGTCGCGCCGGGCGGCGGGACCGTAGCGGGCTCTCGGGCCAACCGACGCCGTAGCAGAGCCCGCCCCACCAAGGATGCGGCGAGGCGGGCGAGGTCGTCCTCCCACGCCGGCTGTTCGGCGAGCGCCGAGGACGGCGCCAGGCGCGCCCGGGACAGCACCGGACTCGCCGACCACGGTGGTGGTCGGCGCCTTCGCGTGCCGGAGAAACCCGCGCTCAGTTCAACGGGGAGGGTGGACCAGGACCCCGCCCGGGACAGGAACACAGCGCGTGCCCCGGGGCAACCGCTCGACCACCCCGAGGTTCTCCGCCCGGCCGGTGCGCAGCACTCTCCGGAGGTGGCCGTCGCCGTACAGGATGACGCCCGGGTCGGCCGCGGTTCCGGTCGTACAGACCACCGGGTCCGCGATGAACCGGCCGCCGGCCTCCGCCGCTATCCGTCACAGCCGGTACGGCGTGGTCGAGGAGGCGGCTTCGTCAGCCCGGCATGAGAGCAGGGCCTGGCGGTATACGGGGAAAATCCAGGGGACCGGCCGGCCGCACGCTGCTACGGTCGGTCGCCATGAGCTGGCTGCCCGATGACTTCGTCCACCCCGTCCTGGTACCGCTGCCGGGCGGCGGCCACCACCTGCGGCCGATCCGGGAGGCGGACACCCCGCTCGACTATCCGGCTGTGATGGGTTCGCGCGAGCGGCTGTGGACCATCTTCGGCCCGGCCTGGGGCTGGCCCGCGGCCACCATGACCTACGAGGGCGACCAGGCCGACCTGTTGCGGCACGAGAAGGAGATCGCCGCACACCAGTCCTTCAACTACGCGCTGTTCGACGCGGCGGAGACAGCGCTGCTCGGCTGTGTCTACATCGACCCACCGGAGAGGGCCGGCGCGGACGGCGAGATCTCCTGGTGGGTGGTGGACGAGCTGGTGGGCAGCAAGGTCGAGCAGGCCCTCGACGCGCTGGTGCCGCAGTGGATCGCCGCCGACTGGCCGTTCGAGCAGCCACGCTTCCTCGGCCGCGAGATCTCCTGGTCGAACTGGCTCGCCCTGCCGGAGCACCCCGACGCGTAAGTGGTGCTGCCCGTGCCGATCTCGACGGCTGTCGATCGTACGGGAGTCACGATCGGGTGACTGCGGCGGCTTCCGCGCGTGAAAGCAGGGCCTCCAGGCAGCTCGGGGGTGCGATCCCATTCCGAGTGGTTCCCGGAGGCCCTGTTGTCCTTGATGTACGTGCCCGAGCAGGTTGACCTCAACCCGCCCGCCGTGTCGTGCGCTTGCCTCGCGCACCTGTATGGCATCGCGGCCGACCATCCGGACCGGGTGCGCCGGTATCCGTCGGACAATGGCGGACGCGCAGTGGGCGGCCGTCCGGCCGTTGCTGCCGGTGCCGGCCCGGTTCCAGGGGCGGGGTGGACGGCCCGAGGGCTACTGCCCCCCGGCAGCTGTTGGACGCGATCCGCTACCTGGTCGCGGGCGGGATCCCGCGGCGGGCGATGCCCGCGGACTTCCCCGCATGGGTCCGGGTCTACGCCTGCTTCCGCCGCTCGCACGGGCACGGGCTGATCACCGGCGGCCCGGGGGCAGACCCACCGACGGACGTCGCCGAGCAGCCCGAGCCTCCGGCCACCGCCGAACTCCCCCTCCCCCTCGCACACACCCACAAGACAGGGTGCGGCTGAACAACCAGACGGCCCGTCGGGCAAAGCTCACCGCCGAGCAGCGCCGGCAGCTCGCGGCCGTGGGTGTGGGTGTGGGTGTGGAATCGGCGTAGGCAGGCCCGTGCGGGCCCCGGGACGGGGCCCTGTGTGGGGCCGGCCCGTACTGGGCCGTTGGGTCGCTGCGGTCGCGGGTTCAGGGCGTGCGCCAGCTCCGGAGCCTGTCCGCGGCTGCTCGGGTGGCGGGGTGGTTGGGGCCGAGCCCCCGCTCGAAGTCGGCCAACACCCCCTCCAGCAGCCCGATCGCCTCGCCCGTACGGCCCACCTCCTGATAGGAGACGGCTAGGCTGCCCCGGGCGACCAGGGTGTCGGGATAGTCACGGCCGAGGACCCGTTCGCAGTCGGCCAACACCCCCTCCAGCAGGCCGATCGCCTCGCCGGTGCGCCCTGTCCGCCGGTAGGAGACGGCCAGGTTGACGCACGCGACCAGGGTGTCGCGATGGTCGTGGCCGAGGACCCGCCCGAAGTCGGCCAGCACCCCCTCCAGCAGCCCGATCGCCTCGCCGGTGCGCCCTGTCCGCCGGTAGGCGTCGGCCAGGTTGGCGCACGCGACCAGGGTGTCGCGATGGTCGTGGCCGAGCAGCCGCTCGCGATCGGCCAGCACCCGCTGCCAGATCACGATCGCCTCACCGATGCGCCTAGCCTGGTGGTAGGCGTCGGCCAGGTTGGCGCGGGCGACCAGGGTGTGGGGATGGTCACCACCGAGGACGCGTTCGCAGTCGGTCAACACCCGCTTCAGCAGGCCGATCGCCTCGCCGGTGCGCCCCGCCTGCCCGTAGGAGTCAGCCAGGTTGCCACGGACAGCCAGGGTGTCCGGATGGTCGTGGCCGAGGACCCGCTCGCAGTCGGCCAGCACCCCCTCCAGGAGCCCGATCGCCTCGCCGGCGCGCCCCACCTGGTGGTAGGAGTGGGCGAGGCTGGCGCGAGCGACCAAGGTGCGGGGGTGCTCCCCGCCGAGGTTCTGCTCGAAGTCGGTCAGCACCCGCTCCTTCAGGCCGATCGCCTCGCCGGTGCGCCCCGCCTGGTGGAGGAAGTCGGCCAGGTTGCCACGGACGGCCAGGGTGTCGGGGTGGTCGTGGCCGAGCGTCCGCTCGCAGTCGGCCAGCACCCCCTCCAGGAGCCCGATCGCCTCGCCGGTGCGCCCCGCCTGCCCGTAGAAGTGGGCGAGGTTGCCGCGGGCGGTCAGGGTGTGGGAGTGGTCGTGGCCGAGCGTCCGCTCACGATCGGCCAGCACCCGCTCCTGCAGGCCGATCGCCTCGCCGGTGCGCCCCGCCTGGTGGAGGAAGTCGGCGAGGTTGCCACGGGTGACCAGGGTGTCGGGGTGGTCGTGGCCGAGCGTCCGCTCGCAGTCGGCCAGCACCCCCTCCAGGAGCCCGATCGCCTCGCCGGTGCGCCCCGTGTGCCCGTAGGAGTCGGCCAGGTTGCCACGGGTGACCAGGGTGTCGGGGTGGTCATCACCGAGCAGTCGCTGGGCGTCGGCGGCGAGGCGCTGCCAGTGGGTGGCGGCGGCGTGGAAGAGGCCGGCCGCAGTCAGGCTGGTGCCCGTCGTGAACAGGACCGGGTGGCCGACGGGCTGCCAGAGGCGGTCGTCGGCGTGGGCTTGGAGGGTATCGGTGTTGGCGCGCAGGGCAGCGGCGAGGCTGCGTGCGGTGTGCTCCTGTCGGGGCCAGATGGTCTGGAGGGCGTCGGCAGCTGCGCGGACGGTAGCGGCGGTGTCGGTCTGGGGGGTGGTTTCGCGGGCGGCACGGGCGGTGAGGGCGTGCAGGCGCACCGCCCGGCTGCTGTCGTGGGCGTGGTGGGTGAGGAGGGCGTAGTGGTGGAGCAGGCGCAGGGCGGCGCGTGCTTGGGCAGGGGTGACCGGGGCCTGGTCGGTGGCACCGGTGGGAGGTGGGGTGCGGTGGGCGGTGAGGTAGCCGGTGACCGCGTCGGTGGTCCAGAGGTCGTGGGGGTGGCCGGCGGGGTCGAGGTGCGCGGCGAGGCGGATCGCGGGGACGGCGAGGCCGGCGGGTTCGCGCCGGCCGGCGGCGTCGAGGGCGAGGAGGAGGGAGGTGGTGACCTGGCGGCCGTAGCCGTCGGTGTCCGCGTCCAGCGGCAGCAGTTCCTCCAGGCGGGAGGCCCGGTCGGTGAACAGGGCGAGGTAGGTGGTGCAGTCGGTGTCCTCGTTGATCATGTAGGCGGCGGCGTGGGCGAGGGCCAGCGGCAGCCATCCGAGTGCCTCGGCCAGGTCGTCGGCGAGGTGGTCGAGGAGGTGGGCTGAGCCGGCGGCGGTGAGCCGCTCGTGCAGGTAGGTGCGGGCCTCGTCGGGGTGGTAGGTGCCGATGCCGACGATGGCCCGACCGGCACCGGAGACCAGGGCGTCGCGGCGCCGGGTGGTCGCGAGGACCCTGCCGCTCGCGCCCGGGCCGGAGGGCGGGCGGGGCCACCACGGCTGGGCGCCTTCGAGGTCGGTGAGGTCGTCCAGGACCACCAGCCACGTACGGTCGGTGACGGCCAGCCAGTCCAGGAACGCAACCGCATCACACTCGGCGTCCTGCCCGTCCGCCCCGGGCACGCCGGCCTTCGCCGCGGCTTGCGCGTAGGTGGCGACGACCTGCGAGACCTCGGCGGCGTCCGCCCATACCAGGACGTCCACGCCCTGTGCGTGGGCCTCGTGCGCGTATGCGGCGGCGAGTTGGGATTTGCCGACGCCTCCGCCGCCGGACAGCACCTGGGTGAGGACGACGGTCGTATGCCGTTCCCGTGCCCGCTCGATCTGGGTCCGCAGGCCGGGGCGGAACTGGAACGCGGAGGCGAGCGGCGGCACCGCGCCCACCCGCACCGGCCCGTGGGTCGGTGCAGGTGCTGACGGCGCGGGGTAGTTGTGGGTGTGGTGGTGGGTGACCGACAGGCTGGAGGCCTGGTAGACGCCGCCGTGGACGGTGCTGCCCTCGACCCGGTTGTCCACCCCCGGGTGCGGACCGCTGCTTCCCGCATCGGCGGCGCGGTGGGAGACGTCGTACTCCGGGCCGGTGGTGCCTTCGCCCGGCACCGGTACCCGGACCGGCGCCCGGGTCTGGGTCTGGGTCTGGGTCTGGGAAGGTGTGCCTGCCCCGGCCAGCCGCTCCGCGGGCGCCGGGCCGGCGGCAGGCACCGGTGTACTGCGGTTGGCCGGTGGGGCAGCATCCGGGGCGGCTCCTGCTCCCGGGACCGGTGTGCTCTCGGCCGGGCAGGCGCTGTCGGCGTCCTGCGGCGGGCTGCCGGTCCGGGAGGCTTCGACGGGTTCGTGCCGCTCACCGGGCCCGCCGGGCCTGCCGCGCCAGAGCCAGCGGGGCGGGGTCATGGCCGGCTCCTGTCCAGACCGGTGCTGCGGATGTCGCCGTCGGCGGCGCTGGGTCCGGGGCCGGCGGCGGCGGATCCCCGCGCATCGAACCGGGCGCCACCGCCCGCCACCGCGAGCCCGGCACCGGGCCCGGCCGCCATGATCAACACCGCACCCACCACACCCCCGCCACGACGTCCCGGGCGAATGCCCACCCGTCCCGACCGCAGCGTACTGCCGGCCCGTGCACCGGCGCGGCCGAACCCACCAACCACCCGGGGAACCACTGTGATCAGGGCCGGCCCACACCCGGAGCCCCTTGAGGGCCTCCGTCCTCGGCGCGGTGTGCGGGGTGCCGCGGCGGGGCGGCGGCTGTTCAGCGTTCGCCCCCGCGGGCAGGACGGTGGGTGGGACAATCCTTCTCCTGGGGAAGAGCCTCTGCGGGAGGCGGCGTCGTAGGTGGGGGCGGACGCGGGTGCATCAAGAAGCGCGGCGGGCGGCGGCCGGGCCGCACACGGGAGCAGGAACGGGTTCTACAGCAGCAGCGGCGCTGGTGGTGAAGAGGGCCGCGCACCGCGAGACCGGACCCGTCGGAAGCGGTCCCCTCGCATCAGGCGCGCGCGGGAGCCGGCCATGACCCAGCCGCTCGGGCCCGGTTCCGGGGACGAGGTACCCATCGAGGAGGAGATCGACGGCGACACGGCCAGAGGTGCCCCCGCACCGGGGACCGGGGCCGGCGGAGCCGGGGGCAGCACGCTCGGCGGACGCAGCGATAACACTGGCACGGCCGGGCGGGGCGAGTTCTCCGGGGTCTCGAACCTGGTCGACCGCAGCACCGTCCACGGGGACGTGTTCCAAGCCGGCCGGGACCTCACCATCAACAACAGGACCACCACGCCCGCTGCCGAGGTCCGGTGGCCGGTGCTCGTCGGCCTGATCCCCCACCCCGCCGGGTACTTCCAGCAGCGCCCCGAGAGCGAGATGCTGCGAACCGCGCTCGAAGGCTGCGGGAGGACGGCGGTGCTGGGCCAGGTCGTCACCGGGATCGGTGGTGTGGGTAAGACCCAACTCGCCGCCCACTACGCTCACCAGGTCCTGCAGGCATCCCTCGCCGCCGCGGCCGGGTCGGCTGCTGCGGCGGTGCCCGGACCAGCGACGCCGGGCGCTACCGACGCGGATACGGGCCCGGACGGCGATGGGGCCGGCGGGACCTCCCCGGAGGCTTCGGTGCGGCGGCCGGCGCCGGTGGACCTGGTGGTGTGGGTGAACGCG
Source organism: Kitasatospora sp. NPDC057692 (assembly GCF_042799475.1). Classification (NCBI taxonomy): domain Bacteria; kingdom Bacillati; phylum Actinomycetota; class Actinomycetes; order Kitasatosporales; family Streptomycetaceae; genus Kitasatospora; species Kitasatospora sp. NPDC057692. The sequence goes on from NZ_JBHVIV010000020.1 coordinate 41,540, forward strand.
GCCACGACGAACGCCATCACCACCGCCTACGCCCAGGCGGCCCGCGCCGTCACCCCCGGCCAGTACGACGGACAGGACGCCGACGAAGCCGCCCTCGGCTTCCTCACCTGGCTCCAGGCCTCCAGTCGGCGGTGGCTGATCGTCCTTGACAACGTCCCCGACCCGGCGGCGCTGACCGTCCTGCAGCCACCCGACACCGAGAACGGGCGGACGGTGGTCACCACCCGCAGCCGCCACGGCGCCTGGACCACCACGACCCGCACCCTGCTCCCGGTCAACCTCTACACCCCGGCCCAGTCCCTCGCCCACCTCCGGGCCGCCCTCGACCACCCCAACCGCGCCCACCTGCACGACAGCAACGAGCACCTCGCCGCGTTGGCCGACGACCTCGGGCACCTGCCCATCGCGCTCGCCCAAGCCGCCGCGTACCTCACCGACACCGCCCGCACCATCGACCGCTACCGCGCTCTGCTCGCCGACCGTGCCCGCACCCTGCAGCAGAACCTGCCCGACCACACCCTGCCCGACCACCAGCACCTGGCCGTCGCCGCCCTGTGGGACATCTCCATCGAGCAGGCCGACCGCACCCGCCCCGAAGGCCTGGCCCGGCCCCTGCTCGAACTCGCCTCCGTCCTCGACCCCGACGCCGTTCCCGACACCGTCCTCACCACAGAAGCCGCCCGCACCTACCTCGCCCGGGCCCGGAATACGTCGACCGGCGAAGCCATCGGACCGTCGGCGGAGAACGGCGACAACGCCCCCGTGACAGCGGGCCCGGGCCGGACAGACAACGAGATCCACCTCCCCGTGCCCGTCGGCCAGGAGGACGCCGAGGACGTCCTGCGCGTCCTGCACCGCCTCAACCTCCTCGACCACACCCCCGCACCAGCCGCCACCGGCACGGGCACCGGCGGGGAGGAAGCGAGCACTGCCGGCGACCCGCCCAGCGGCGGGTGGGGGGCGGTGCGTGTCCACCGCCTCGTCCAGCACGCGGTCCGCGACAGCGCCCACGCCCGTGAACGCCGCGCCCGCCTCGCGCGGGCGGCCGCCGACGCCATCGGGCAGGCATGGCCCGCCGAGGACCATCACGACCGGAACCTCGCCGCCGTTCTACGGACCAATACCGCCACCCTCGCCGCCCACGCCGGCGACCACCTCTGGCACCCCGACGGCCACCCCGTCCTCTTCAAGGCCGGTGACAGCCTTCTGCACGCAGGCCTCTACGCCACCGCCACCGCCCATTGGCAGCACCTCACCGACACCGCCGAACGCGCCCTCGGACCCGACCACCTCCACACCCTCACCGCCCGCAACAACCTCGCTCTCACCTACCGGCAGGCCGGACGCACCCAGGAAGCCATCGACCTCGGCGAGCAGGTCCTCACCGACCGCGAACGCGTCGTCGGCCCCCGCCACCCCCACACCCTCACCGCCCGCAACAACCTCGCTTCCTCCTACCGGCAGGCCGGACGCACCCAGGAAGCCATCGACCTCCTGCGGCAGGTCCTCGCTGACCGCGAACGCGTCCTCGGACTCCACCACCCCCACACCCTCAGCACCCGCGGCAACCTCGCCCATGCCTACTGGCAGGCCGGACGCACCGGCGAAGCCATCACCATCGAGGAACAGGTCCTCATCGACTATGAACGCGTCGTCGGCCCCCATCACCCCCAAACCCTCACCGCCCGCAGCAACCTCGCCTCCTCCTACCGGCAGGCCGGACGCACCCACGAGGCCATCCACCTCCAGGAACAGGTCCTCACCGACTGCGAACGCATCCTCGGCGCGCACCACCCCGGCACCCTCACCGCCCGCAGCAACCTCGCTTCCTCCTACCGGCTGGCCGGACGCACCCACGAGGCGATCACCCTCCAGGAACAGGTCCTCACCGACTGCGAACGCATCCTCGGCGCGCACCACCCCGACATCCTCACCATCCGCGGCAACCTCGCCCACTCCTACCAGCAAGACGGGCGCACCGGCGACGCCGTCGCCCTGCTGCGATCCGTGGTGGAGGGGCAGGTGCGGGTTCTGGGGTCCGGTCATCCGGGCACGGCGGGTTCGCGGGTGGCGCTGGCAGTGATGCTGACCGGACGGGGTCGCTCTCTGCTGCCCGGTGACACGGCGGGCGCGTGGCGGGACGCCGCTGAGGCGGTCCAGGCCGTCGGCCCCTACTTCGCCGACAACCCCGGCATGTACGGCCCCGCCCTCGGCCGGGCCTACCGTCTCGCCGCCGATGTCCTCGACGCGGACGGGCAGTCCGACGCCGCCGCCGAGTACCGCCTGCGTGCCTTCTACACCGCGGGAGCGGCGGCGTCCCAGCGCGCCGGGGACCACAGCTGAGTCCTGGGGGCCGGCCGTACACGCGCCCACAACAGGTCACCAGCCGGGCAGACGTGGGCCTCGGTCGGCGGCTATGCGGTCGGCACCTGGCTCTCCGAGCTCCGGGCCGCCGCCGCGGCAGTGTCGGCCGTCCAGCCGGGAGCGCTCGCTGCGGAGCAGCGGGCCGTGTTGGAGAGGTCGTCCCGTGGCGAGTCCGACCTGGCCCGTCACCCGGCAACACACCGACGCGGTGGCCCGGTTGGGGGTGGCTGGACACCGATGGGCTGGTCGGCTGGGCTGCCCTGCCCCTGGACACGGTGTACGAGGGCGAGCAGCTCGGCTGGCGGGTGCAGGCGCAGCGGGCCGACTGGCCGGGGCTGGAGGAGAACCAGCGGGACCTGCTGACAGCGATCTGCATCGAGGAGGACCAGGAGCTGGCGGCCGTGAAGGCCGCCGCCTCGGCGAAGCCGAAGGTGTCCCGTGGGGGCCGGTTCGCCCAGGGCCTGGCCGCCCTCCGCCCGGTTCGTCGAGCGGGAGCGGAATGCCCGGGTGCCCCGGCCTCACCGTGAGCCGTTGGAGATCGTGGAGGCCGGCCCTGACGGCGAGGACCAGGTCGTGGTGCACCAGGTGGCGCCGGGTTCCTTCTTGAACAACGCCAAGGCGAGACGGGCGAAGCTGACGCCGGGCCAGCTCGCGCAGCTCGCCGAACACGGCGTCGAGTGGGCGTAGAACCGGCCGCAGTGTACAAGGCGCTGGTCGTGACGGCGCCGCGGGCGCCGGAAGCGGTGGCGGGCGCGCCGCCGCGGCGCGCCCGCGGGCAGCAGGGTGGTGGCCCACACCCGCGTGCCGCGCAGACCCTCCTCGATCCCGGTGTCGGTGGTGTGGAGACCGGTACAGCATGCGGATAATCGGTCACCTCCTTTGGAGCACGCGTTCGAGCCGGCCCTCACTCGTGATGAATTCCTCGTACTGGTCGACCACCCACGCGCCGCCCTCCTCCACCAGGCGCAGCGCGCGGTGGTAGTGCTTCCCCGTTGTGCTGACCTCGAAGGTGATGAACACCCCGTAGCCGGCGGGGTGGGCGTCGAGGCCGGCAGGCAGCTTGATGACTTTGCCGGCGGTGGCCGGACCGGTGGCGCTCGGTGTCGGGGAGGGCGGCGCCTCGGGGGTCGTGCTGTCGGTGCCGGTGGGCGGCTGAGCCGGGGCGGGGCGGGTCGGGGTGCTCGGTGGCGGGGTTGTGGCGGGCGGCGGGGTGGTGTTGGTGGTGACGCAGTCGGCGACGGTTCCGCCGCGCAGGAGGGCGGAGCTGAGGGTGCAAGCGGTCCGCCAGTCGCCACGGTTGACCGCGTCCTGGTAGGTCTGGGCAACCGTCACAAGCGCGGCCGTGGAGGTCGGGGCCGGAGTGGCGGTGGGCGCGGGGTTCCCGTCGGTGCCGGTCGAGGCACAGCCGGCCACGACGAGGAGGGCGGCGGCGAGGCTGAAGGAGCGGACGGTGTGCTTGTGGACAGTCACGTGCTCATCCAACCTGATGACCATGCCAGTTGGTGTCGAGGCCGAGGAACCGGGTGCCGCAGTGGGTGCATCCCGCCGACCGGATCACCGCGCTCCTGCCCGACCCGCGGTGTCGAGGACGCGGCCCGGATCGTTGCCGGGATGACGCCGTCCGCCCAGGCCACGCACGTGCCCGCCTCGCGCGTCGCCCCGGCGCGCTGGTCAGCGGAGCGTCCGATGCCGCGTGCTGCGTCCAGGCCCTGATCGGACGATCTGCCGCGACCGCGACGGCTCCCTCCGCGACGGTACCCGAACGGGTGCGCCGCAGGCCCAACAGGTCGCCGAGGCCTGGCACCTGCTGCACAACCTCGCCGAGGCCGTCGAGCGCGTCATCGGCCGCCACCGCGCCGACCTGCGCGAACCTCCTTGCCCTCGGAGGAAATCAGGGTGACATGCCCCGTTCCGCGGCTGCCGGCCCGAACGAACTGGATGTCCACGGCAAGCCGCGTCCCCTGGGTCGCCCGCACTCGCGAGCATCACCAGCAGATCCACGAACGCATCGAACGCGGCGACAGCCTGCGTGCCATCGCCCGTGAACTCCGTCTCAGCCGCGGCGGAACCGGACCCTGCGGCCGGGCGGGGTAGCGCAGTGCGCAGCCTGCGGTCACACCTGCCAGGAACGGTCCGCCTCGGCACGAGCCAGTTCGGCGTCGTACTGACCCGCGTCGAAGTGGAACTCCGGTAGAGGGGAGGGATCGGGGCCGAGCGCAGACACCCGCGGCAGCTCCCAGCGCGACCACTGCACGATCCCCCCGATCCGCTCGACCACCACGGTCAGGAAGCCGCAGCAGCCACCGGTGCACTCCGGTGCACCCAGCTCCAGACGGCGCGCGCCCTCGATCGCCCGAAGAGGGCTGGGACGGCCCGCCGGCAGCACATCAGCCGCGTAAGGTCCGCGGCCGCCCGCGCCAACCGCCCGTTCGACCATGTCCTCGCCGTTGATCCGCAACCACACCTGGGCGGCGTACCGAGGCCCCGACGGCAGCACCCCGATCTCCACATGATCGAACATCAGGCCACCCTACCGGGCCCGCCGACACCGGCGCACGACCAATTCGACGCCCCGGCCCCCACACACCAAGGGGGCAACGACACGCCACCCGTTCCTGCGGACACCGGCCACCGCCACCCGGGCCAGGCGCCTCCCGAAGCGGTGCGGACACGCCGCCGAAACCCGCAGACAGGACCACCCATACACCTGGCCAAGCACACTCGGGCGTGCGCACCAGCGCCCGCCCACCATCCCGACAATCAGCATCCCCGCGCGCCGCCTGGCGCGCCCGCACCGGCGTCTGGAGCACCGCGAACACCGCGCGACGGCCCCGGACGAAGCAGCGGCGCCCTCCTCGCTCCTCCCTGCCGACGCGGACGACGGGCACCTCGCCGACCACGGCTGGACCAGCCCACCGAGGAGCGGGCCGAATCCGTCAACGACTCCCCCAAAGGCCAACTCAGCCACGAACAGCACCGCGGCCGCACCACCGAACGCACCGGATCCCGGCAACGACCCGCGCGATCCGGCACAACCGCACCGCCCGCCGACCCGTCACTCGGTCACCGACCCCCCACAACCACCCGCCCAGGCCGAAGGACCGGTACCCGCCCCCGTGCGCGTCCCGCACCACCCACATCGGGCGCGCCCCCGGTGCCGCCGCGCTGTCACAGGACGGTCCCCGCTCGGTGAACGGAGGCCGATCGCCGTTCCCAACTACGCCTCGCAGCGCCATTCTTGGGCTGGCGACCGGACCTCACGACCCGTCCGGACGAAGGCGGAACGCCGGCCCCGGGCCCGTGGGACGGGACCGTCCGGGCACGAGCGTAGGGGGACGGATGAGATCGGTCACGGTCATCGGCGCCGCCACGGTGCCGAACGAATCCCCGCCCGAGTACGGTCCTGGTCCTGCGGTTGTGCCTGCTCTGGGCCGTGCTGCTCGGGGTGCCCGCCGCGGCCGTCACCTGGATCTTCAGCACCGGGCACTTCCCCCCGCCCGACCTCCCGGGTGTCCTGCGCGTCGAGCTGGCCGTGCTGTCCGTCATGGTGCTGATGATGGTGTTCTCGTTCCGGCGCAACCTCGACGGTCGGATCCGGGTGTCCCCGGCGGTGCCCCGGCTGATCGACCTCAGCCTGCTGCTCTCGGTCGGCTGGCTGGGCCTGTCCCGTGCCCGGAGCTCCCCGGTGACCCTCGGCCCGCTGCCGGCATGGGCGGTGGCGCTCGGGCCGCCCCTGGTCAGCGCCTCGCTCGTGCTCCTCCTCGGCATCCTCCCCCACCGGCGGGAAACCCCGCGCCTCGCCCCCGCCCTGATTGTCGCCGTGGTCGCGGGACCGCTTGTCCTGCCCTTGCGCTCGGCCCTCGAACACCTCCTGGGCGGGATCGTGCACGTGCTCGGGTAGGCCAGGCCGACGCCGCACACCCGACACGACCCGACCGGCGCACCCGGCCGACCCCGAGGCCGCCCCCACTTCGGGAAGAACACCCCGTACACGGCCCGGCCCCGGCACGCGGCCCACGCCGACGCCCTCGTCGACAGCTCCATCGCCCACGTCAACCGCACCGCCGCATGGACCCGGACTCGCCCCGATCCCGTCCGGCCGGGCCCGCCCTCACATGTTCCGCCGCACGATGGCCATGCTCACCGACCGGTTCCCCGGTTCCGAGATCACCCTCGGCAATGCCCTCGACAACCCAGCCTTTGCTTCCCAGGGCCGCAGCTGAGGTGGCGGGCTGCGGGCCGTACTGGCGCGCCTCCCCCTCCCTGCCGGACCGCGCCTGAGCCGCTGCCAGCGGGATGCCAGCGGTCTGGCAGCGTGGTGCGCAACTGTCGCTGTGCCGGGCGGATGCGCCGCGACCGAGGAGCGCCTACGACTGCCCGGCCCGTCGACGAAAGGGCACCCGCGTGACTCGCACCTCCCCTCCCACCGGCCCGGCCGCAGGACCGCGCCGACCCAGGGCCTCCCGCACCTCGAACCGGCGGGAGGCAGTCTCCTGGCGGCTCGTCGCCGGCGCCGCCGCGGCCGTGCTGCTGGCCGCGGTGTGCCCGGCGACCGCGGTGGCCGCGCCGGACACCACCCCGGTGCCGCGACTCGCTTGGGCGGCGTGCGCGGACGGCTTCGAATGCGCGACCGCCCGCGTCCCGCTCGATCACCACGACCCGCGCGGCGCCGGGATCGACCTCGCTATCATCCGGCACCCGGCGCAGGACCGAGCCCACCGGATCGGCTCACTGTTCTACAACCCCGGTGGCCCAGCCGTGCCCGGCACCGTGGCCCTGCCCACGACGCTCGGCCAGTTCCCCGAAGAGGTGCGCCGGCGCTTCGACATCGTCAGCTTCGACCCGCGCGGCACCGGTGGCAGCGCATCCGTCCAGTGCTTCGACGACCCGGCGGACGAGCAGGCCCTGCTGGCGGGCACAGCCGCCGGCTACCCCGAGAGCGCGGACCAGCAGAAGGCCTGGGCCGACGCCTACCGGCGCCTCGCCCGGCAGTGCGCGGCCCGCAACCCCGACCTGCTGCCGCACATCTCCACCGCGAACGTGGCCCGGGACATGGACCTGCTCCGCCGGGCGGTCGGCGACCGCCGGCTCAGCTACCTGGGCACCTCGTACGGCGCCTACCTCGGCGCCACCTACGCCAACCTGTTCCCCGGCAAGGTCCGCGCGATGGTCCTCGACAGCGCCCCGGACCCGGTCGCCTGGTCGACCGGCCGCGGAGACCAGGCCGCCACCACGGGCACCCTGCTGCGCAACGGCAGCGACGTGGCCGCCGCCCGCGTCCTCGACGCCTTCCTCGACCAGTGCGGCCAGGCCGGCCCCCGGACCTGCGCCTTCTCCGCCGGGACGGCCGCCGCGACCAGGGCCAGGTACGGCGAGCTGCTCCAGCGGCTGCGCACCCGGCCGGTCGCGCTCGACGGGGCGACCGTCACCGCCGGCTCGGCCGTGGAGGCGACGATCACCTCGCTGTACGCCACCAACCCCGTCGCGAACCTGCCCACCGGCTGGACCCGGCTCGGCACCACGCTCCAGGCGCTCTGGACCGCCACCGAGACCCCCTCCGCGCCGGGCACCCCGCTGCCGCCCGTCCCCCGCCACTCTCCGGACCAGGCGCTCGCGCTGGTCTGCTCGGACAGCGCCAACCCGCCCGCCCGGGCCGACTGGCCCGCCCTCGCCGCGTCCGCCCGGGCCCGCTCGGGCGAGGCCGGCCCGTACTTCGCCTGGGCCGACGAGCGCTGCGCCGACTGGCCGGCCCGGGACCGCGACCGCTACGACGGCCCGTGGAACCGCCCGACCGCCCGACCGGTCCTGGTCGTCGCCAACACCGGTGACCCGGCCTTGCCGTACGAGGGGTCCCGCGCGATGGCCCGCTCGCTCGCCCGCGCGCGGCTGCTGACCGTCGACGGCTACGGCCACACCGTGCTGTCCAACCCCAGCGACTGCGCCGCCGAGCACGAGACCCGCTACCTGATCGACGGCATCCTGCCCGCCCCCGGTACGGTCTGCGCCCCCACCAAGCCGCCGTTCAGCGGCTGATCACACATCCGGCCGACCGCGCACCCACCCCGGGGGCGCGGCCGGCGTGCCACCGGGGGGACCGGTCAGCCCGCCTCCAGGGCCAGCGACTCCGGTCGCGACAGCGCCCGGCCGTGCTCCCAGGCAGCCCGGAAGCCGGCCTCCCCGAGGGCCTCGGCGCAGCCGTCCAGGACGGCCCGCAGCTCCGGATCGCCCGCGTCATGGGCCCCGCGCAGGCCGTACGCGGCGCCCAGTGCCGCCGCGCCACGTGCCACCTCCCCGAGGCCGAGGCAGTACTCCGCGAACCCCTCCAGCACGTCCGCGCGCACCGGCTGGTCGCCGCTCCTGGCGGCCAGCTCCAGGGCTCGGCGGTGCAGCGCCCCGGCCGCGTCCGGCGCGCCGCACCGCTGCCGGGTGCGGGCCAGGCTGGTGTGCAGCAGGGCGAGCAGGTGCAGGCGCGCGGGGGCGCCGGGGCCGGTCGCCGGCAGCCGCTCGAGCCGCCGCAGCGTCTCCTGCTGGCCGTGCAGCGACGCCTCCAAATCTCCCTCGCGCCGCGCGAGTTCGCCGAGCGCGTAGCGGGCGGCGGCCTGCAGGTGCGGGTCCCCGGCCCGTTCGGCTGCGGCCAGCGCGCGCTCCAGGTCGGCCCGGGCCGCGGCGGGTTCGCCGCAGCGAGCCCTCAGCCGGCCCGACAGCAGCAGGGACAGCGGCGCCTCGCCGGAGCCGCCCATCTCGGCGTCCCGTTCCCCGGCCTCCGTCAGCGCCGCGAGGGCTTCGTCGGCCGCGCCGGTAACGGACAGCAGCGCGGCGAGCGTGACCAGTGCCATGGCCAGCCCCCAGCGGTCGCCCAGGGCGCGGAAGCCGTCCACCGCGGTCCGCAGGCAGTGCTCGGCGTGCCCGGTCCGGCCCGCGCCCAACTCGATCCGGCCGAGCACCAGATGGGCGGCGGCCCGCGTCCACCGGTCGGGGTGCTCGGCGTACCGCTGCGCCGTCGCGCCCACGGCTTCCGGCGGCCCCGCCAGGGCGAGCAGCAGCGCGGCGGCCAGGGCGACCGGGTGGTCGGCCCGCTGTGCCGTGACCAGCGCTGTACTCATCGCCTCCGGTGGGATCCCGGACTCGCCGCTCTCCCGGAGCGGGGCGGTGAGCTGGGCCAGGATCACGCACAGGGCGTGTGCCTGCTCCAGGCTGGGCGGCGGAGTGCGGCCGTGGGCGGCGAGAACGGCCACCGCCCGCTCACCGGCCTCACGGCCCTGGCCGCGCATCAGCCAGGGCCAGGCCCGGGCGGCGGTCAACCGCAGCGCGTACTCCGGCGGGCCGACGGCGACCGCCCGGCCCAGTGCCGCGTTCAGGTTGCCCTGCTCCGCGTCCAGCCGGGCCAGCCAACCGATCTGGCCGTCCGTCCGCAGCCGGGGTTCGGCGTTCTCGGCGAGCTCGACGAAGCAGCGCAGGTGGGCGGCGCCGGTTCGGCCGTCCTCGCCGGCCTCGACGAGCCGTTCGGCAGCGTAGGCGCGAACCGTCTCCAGCAGCCGGTAGCGCACCGTGCCGGTCTCCCGCCCGGCGGCCGTGACCAGGGACTTGTCGACCAGGGAGGCCAGCAGGTCCTCCAGATCCGTCGGGTCGGGCGCCGGCCCGCTCGGCCAGGTGTCGGCGCAGACCAGGTGCGCGTCGGGGAGGGTCGCTCCCCCGGCGAAGACGGAGAGCCGTCGCAGCAGAACGCGCTCGTCCTCGTCGAGCAGGTTCCAGCTCCAGTCGATGACGGCGCGCAGGGTGCGGTGCCGGTCGGGAGCGGTGCGTGAGCCGCGGTCCAGCAGCCGGAGCCGGTCGTGCAGTCGCGCCGCGACCTGTCCGGGGCTCAGGGCCCGCAGCCGGGCCGCCGCCAGTTCGAGGGCCAGCGGCAGGCCGTCCAGCTCGCGGCAGATCCGGACGACCGGCTCGACGGTGTCGTGGTCCAGCGTGAAGCCGGGGCGGGCTGCGGCAGCCCGTTCCGTGAACAGGTCGACGGCCGGGTGCGCGAGCGCTTCCCGGGCGGTGGATCCGGGCGCGGGCACGGCGAGCGGTGTCACCGGCCAGAGCGCCTCGCCGGTGATGCCGAGCGGTTCTCGGCTGGTGGCCAGCACGGTGAGCCGGGGCGCGGCGGCCAGCAGGCCCTGGGTCAACCGGGCCACGTCCTCGATCAGATGCTCGCAGTTGTCCAGGACGAGCAGGACCTCACGGCCCTCCAGGGCCCGGACGATCCGGTCGACGGGATCCCCGGCCTGGTCGCCTGCGGACAGGCCGCCGGCCAGCACACCGGCCTCCGCCGGACGGCAGAGCGCGATCAGCACGGCCTCGACCACGGCTTCCGGCTCGTTGACGCCCGCGAGTTCGGCGAGCCGTACGTCCGTCGCGGGCGGGGCGGCGCTCGCGGCCGCAATCGCCAGCCGGGTCTTTCCGACGCCGCCCGGCCCGGTCAGCGTCACCAGGCGGGAGCGGTGCAGTCGCTCCCGAACCGCTCCCAGCGCCTCCTCGCGACCGACCAGGGCGGTGAGCCAGCGGGGTAGTGCCGCCCGCCCGACCGGGTACCGGGCAGCAGCCGGGGCCGGCCTGGGCGCCGGCGGCTTCGCGCCGGACAGCACCTGCAGGTGGGCGTCCCGCAGTTCGGCCGACGGGTCTGCACCCAGGTCCTCGGCCAGCGCCCGCCGGGTACGTTCGAACACCTCCAGCGCCGCCGCCTGCTGCCCGTCCGCGTGGAGCGCGCGCATCAGCCTGACGGCGGCCCGTTCGCGCAGCGGGTGGGTGACACAGAGTCCGGTGAGCTCGGAGACCAGCCGCGACAGCGCTCCGGTGCTGCCGAGGGCGAGCAGGGCGTCTGCCCGGTCCTCGACCGCCGCCAGCCGCAGCTCCGTCAGCCGGGCCGCCGGCGCGGAGCCGAAGCCGGCGCTCGCGGCGTCCGTGAACGGTGCCCCGCGCCACAGTTCCAGCGCCCCGTCCAGCAGCGCGACCGCCTCGGCGAGCCGGCCCGCCGTCAGCGCCGCCCGCCCCGTGGCCACCCGCTGCTCGAAATCCCAGGCGTCCACACTCGCCCGGGGCAGATCCAGCAGATACCCGGCGGGGTGCGAACCGATCACCGCCCGGTCGCCCCCCAGCGCCCGGCGGAGCCGGGAAACCAGGGACTGCAGGGCGCCGGCGGGCTCCTTCGGCGGCGTGTCCGCCCACAGGTCGTCCACCAGACGCTCACGGGTGACCACGCGCCCGGGGTCGAGAGCCAGCCGGACCAGCAGCAGCCGAAGCCGCGCCCCGCCGACCTCGAAGGCCGCCCCGTCCCCACCCCGGACAACCTGAAGCGGCCCCAGAACGTTGATCCGCACCCCGCCCGCCCCTCGCCCGGCACCAGCCGGCATCCAAGATCAATCCAAATTATTATCCCGATGTCCCACCAGGCCCGGACGGCAGGGCAGGATCCGACGCGAGGTCTCATGGGCGCGCCGCAAGGCGGCGTGGAGAACGGCCCGGACCCAGCGGGACGCGGTGACCTCCAGGCGCAGGTGACGACCTCGGCGGCGTGCTCGCCCGGATGGTCGGCGACGACCAGGCGGCGCAGGTCGAGGCCGTAGCCGGCGACCGCGGCGAGGCCGAGGTCGGGCAGGCCGACGGCTTCCCTGTTGAATCGGCGTGTCCGAGCCTTAGCCTGTCCCCCTAGGTTGATCAACTCGGCGGGGGTGTCATGACCGGGGGCCGGGCTGTGGACGAGAGCGGTCGACCAACGAAGGACCCGGTCTCCGGGGAACCGGTGTCCGAGGGCAATGCGGCACAGGGGGCGGCGGGTCCGCCGCCCGCTCCCCCGCAACCCACGGCGCCACCCCACCCTCCACGGCCCACACGGCCCCCGCAGGTGCGCACACCCCCGGACCGGCCCCGCTGGTCGCGGCGCAAGCGACGGACGATCGCGCTCGGACTGCTCACGGCGGCGGTGCTGCTCACCGCACTGACCTACGCCGCGGCTCAAGCCGCTTGGTACGGCGGACTGGTGGTGCTCATCGAGGTCTTCTACCACCCACTGCCGTACGGCGCCGCGGTCCTGGTGCTGATTGTCCTCGCCCTCCTGATCGGGATCCGCTCCCGGATGACCAGGACCCTGCTGCTGGTCCCGCTCCTCGGCTGCGCACTGCTGGCCTCGCCCCTCGCACTGCTCGTCTTCGGCAGCATGCCGTACAAGACCGCGGACCGGCCGGCTCCCGGCCGCTCCGACCGCAGCCTGGTGATCCACGAGGGCGCCGCGATGATCGATCCGCTCTGGTGGGTCTCGGTGGACGCCGGCTCCGGCCTGACCGCACGACGGTGGCCGGTCGGCTACTTCAACGGCGACGCCCCCGACAACGCCCTGACCTCGGCAGAATGGGACGGACCCGACCGGATCAAGCTGGCCATCCAGGGCGGCCAGGTGTTCGTGGTAGCCCTCGACCCGGAAACCGGTCGGCCCGAGCGCCGGGTACGAGCAGGCTGAAGGCTCGATCCTGAAAATGACGAGGATCTCCATCGCGTGGACCCGATTGGCTTTGTTCACGAGAACGGACAGCAGATGTTCACCACTTCGGGAGACACCTCAGCACACCGGGAATTCGAACACCGAGTGAGTCGCTTGCCGGAGTCCGAGGCGGCGGCTGACATCTGCTCGCGCTGCGTTGACACTCCGCGACGGTGACGGTGCCGTTCCCACAGCAGATGAGAAAACATGTTGGCCACCCGCCGGTGAGCTGCGACGATGCGTCTGTTTCCCAGGCGGAGGAAGTTTGTTCGTTTTCGTGTGTGCGGGATGCGGCGCCGAGCTGACCGTCCCGCTGTCCCAGGTCTCACTGCCGGTACACGCCCGTCAGCAGTACGGGAACGGGGCCCAGCTTCCGGTGCTCATGGAATCCGGGACGTTTGCCGTGGACCCGGACCCTTGGGGAGGACCGTGGCGGCTGTGGGACGAGATTGATCCGGGCGAGGCTGAGGCGCGCGGCATCTACGCGCCAGTCCATTCCCTGTCCGACGGCACGCCCGGGGCCAGTGTCATTGCGCCCGGTGATATCCGTGGAACCCGGTTGATTCCCGAGAAGCGTGGCGGTGCCTGCTGTGGCATCGACGGAGCCGACGGGCCCAACATGGCCTGCGAGGCATGCGACCTCCCCGTGGCGACCAGGGTCGACGATTGCTCGCTCTGGCAGATGGTGAGACTCGGCTCAGACGTCGTGCACCGCGTCCCCGTCGACGATATCCACGCCGTACCCCTGTCCTGGGCGGAGTTGGCAGAGAAGGGGGAGAGAACACCCCCGTTCGAGCCGATCGCCACGTGGGGAGGACGGCTGGGGCCCAACCACTACTGGTCGTGGAGTCCACAGTGGGAGGCGGCAGCCGGCCAAGCGCTCGCCCACCTTCTGATTGCCTCCAAGGGGCAGCCGGTGAAGGTTCCGGACGGCCTGACCGCGGACGTGTTCCAACGCGCGCTCGACGCCTTGCTTCCGGCAGGCACCCGGGAGCGGCATGCCGTCCTGGCCGGACCGGGACAGCCCTCCCCGGACGCGGGCGTCGACATCCTCCTCGTCCCCGTCCATCCCAAGACGGGCTGGTCCTGGACCCCTGCAGACTCGACCGCACCGGCATACCTGGTGCCCCTGCCGCTGGGGGTGTGGCTGTGGCTGGTCTCTCCCGAACCAAACTTGCCGGTTCCCGCGTCGGGCCGCATAGCCCAGGACGTCCTCCGCGACTACCCGCTTCCGCTGCTGCCCAACCACCTGTTCCGGGCCGACTGGGGAACGTTCCAACACACCTTGGTCCGGCTACCAGCCGTGCGCAGCCCGTGGCTGCGCACGATCCTCGAGAACCTCACGCAGAGCACCTCGGCTGGCCTCTTCTAGCCGTCCGGCAATCGAACAGCACCAGACTCTCGCGCCTCCCGAAGCGGTGAACATCTGCTGTCCGTTCTCGTGACAAAGCCACCCGACCGGCATTGTGTGAACGCCTCGGCCAGCAGAGCCTGCCCGAACCCTGCTACGAGGACGACTCGTGTTCAACACGCTGACTTGACGGGGAACGTCCCCGGGCGCCACCGGCGCACGTCGCGGTGGTAGCCGGGCAGCGCCGTCGGTTCCCGCGGCGCCCGCTCGGCGTCGCCCGGCGGGGGCGGGCGTCCGGCCGGGGTCAGCCGACCACCGGCAGGTCCAGTGCCGAGGCCCGCCCGCCGCCGTGGCCGATCAGGTAGGCGGCCCGGCCGTCGGCCGGGAGCAGCTCGAAGGAGTCGGGGTTGGCGGCGGCGATGCTGAGCCGGATCCGGTCGCCCGCGCGGAACAGCGCCGAGACCGGCTGGAGGTCGATCACCACGCGCTGGGCGCGGCCCTGCGGGAAGGGCGCGGAGTCGGCGGCGGCGTAGGTCCGGGGCGTGCGCAGCCGGCGCCAGTCGGGGTTGTCGTCCCGGTCGGCCACGGCCCTTTCGGTGAGGGCGAGTTGGCCTTCGGTGAGGTAGGTGACGCGGCCGTCCGGGGCGACGTGCTCCAAGTAGGCGTGCAGCGCGCCCCGGTCGGAGCCGGCCAGACCGGTGACGTCGAGGGTGACCTTGGCGCTGCCGGTGACCCGGGTGTCCTCGGTCAGCGGGGCCGTGGTGTAGCCGAGCAGTTTGGCGTCCACGGCGGCGCGGTCGGGGTAGCTGACCTGATCGCCGCTGAGGTTGGTGTTCCAGCGGTCGAACTCCCCGGTGCCGGCGGTCGGGTCGAGGACCAGCCGGTCAGTTCCGGCGCGCTCCGGGCGGCGGCGGTCGAGGGTGTGGTCCTCGCCGAGGTGCAGCCGGCGGGTGCGGGTGCCGGCCACCGGCCAGCGGTCGGTGGTGCGCCAGGTGCCCTCGTTGAAGGTGTAGTAGTGCACCCGGCGGCGGCCGTCCGGGCGGGCTCCGTCGCGCACGTAGTGGTCGAAGAAGGCGACGACGCGCTGATCGTTCTCCTCGCGTTCGGCGGCGGTGACCGGGCGCGCCGGGCGGAACGGGTCGGCGAACCAGGTGGCGCTGTGGTTCCAGGGGCCGATCCAGTCGTCCTGGGTGTTGGACAGGGCGCTGAACTGGGAGAGCACGCCGTTGGCGGTGCCCGCGTCGAGCCAGCCCGCCCTGGTGAACACCGGCACGCCGCCCGCCTCGATGGCCTCGGTGCGCTCGGCGACGCTGCCGGCCTTCCAGGCCTTGGGCCCGTCCCGGTAGTCGCGGTGGGTACCGGCGCGCGCCATCTCGGTCTGGTTGACGTTGTCGACGTGCTCGGCCCGGGCGGCGGCCAGCAGCGCGGGGCCGTCCGCACCGTCCACCGGACGGGGGGTGACGCCGCGCAGTCCTACGAGGTCGCAGAGCTTGCGGGTCTCCTCGTCGGTCTCGCAGGTGGTGCCGCCGGTGCCGTCGAGGATGCGCAGCAGCATCGCGTACGGGGCGAGCCGGGGTTCGATGAGCACGCCACCGGGGCGCGCCAGGTCCTCGTAGGCGTCGAAGTCGTAGGAGATCGGCGCGACGGCGGCGATGTGGTGGTTGCCGAGGGAGGCCGCGAGCATGGCGGTGTCCCCGCCGTAGGAATCGCCGGTGGTGCCGACCCGGCCGTTGGACCAGGGCTGGGCGGCGATCCAGTCGCTGAGCGGACCCGCGTCGGCGGCGGCCTCGTCGCTGGGCTCGGAGGTCAGGGTGCCGAAGGAGGCACCGGTGCCGCGCAGGTCGGCGGTGACGTAGGCGTAGCCGCGGGCGGTCCAGCGGCGGGCGGCTTCGGTGATGCCGCCGCTGCGGCCGGCCTGCGCCCGGGCGCGCCAGTAGCGCTGCACGGACAGGACGGTGGGCAGGTCGGCGCCGGGAGCGGTGCCGGCGGGGAGGTAGACGTCGACGGCGATGCGGACGCCGTCGGGCATGGCGATGTAGCGCGACTGGAGTTGGGGGTCGGCGTCCTGCGGCGCGGCGGCCGCGGCGGGGCCGGGGACGGCGGCGAGGGTGAGTGCGACGGTGGCCGCGAGCACGGCGGCGAGCCGGCGGCGGGCGGCCGCGGGCGTGCCGGTGGCACGGCTGGTCCGGTGTGCGGTACGGCGGTTCATCCGATGGCCTGGCCTCTCCTGGTACGACGGAGTTTCCTGGCTCGTCCCCCTGCATCTCGATGGGATCACGGGCGGGCGACGGGCCGCCATGGTCACCGCCCCCGGAAGAACCCCGAGGGACCGCGGGGTGACTCAGGGTTCTCCCTGAGTCGTTCACCCCGATTCCGGATCCGGCCGGGCGGCGGAGCCCTCCGGACCGTCGGATCGGCGCCACGGAAGCCGGACCACGGGGGCCGGATGGCGGGAGCCGGATGGCGTTCCAGTCCCGGCGGGCGCCGGCGGGCGCCGTCCATTCGTCGGTGGTGAAGTCGCCGAGGAGGCCGGCCGCGTTCGACACGCCGAGGAGTGGCGGATGATCCAGCCGCCGCCGTGCCAGAACATCATCGCCAGCTCGGCAAAGCTCACCGACATGGTCGCCGAGCGCCCGGCCGGAACCCAGGCCGAGGCCGAGGCCAGCGGCACGCCACTGGATCCGGGCCGGGTCTCGGCGTAGGAGTCGAAGACGTGGGCCAGGAAGGACGTGGTAGCGGCCGGGCTCCGGCCCGCTTCCTATGCGAGTTCCACGCTGAGCTGGGCGCCCAGCTCTCGGAAGCCCAGCGCGAGTGCGACCCGCCGGGATGCAGGCACCCGGGCCCGCCACTGCGGGAGCAATCCGGCCGTCAACGCGTGCGCCACCGCCCCGGAGCCTGCTGCCTGGGCAAGGCCCCGCCCCCGCCGTTCGGGGGCGGTCAGCACACTGACGTGGGCGGTCCGGCTCGGCCAGGAGCGATATCCGGCAGCAGCGACGACCTCGCCACCCTCACGGATCACGAACGCGGGTGAGGTGATCTCGCCCAGCCCGGCCTCGTCCGAGTCGTCCGCGCCCGCCGTGTGCTCCAGCTTCCGAAGATCAGGATGTTCTCCCGGAACCTGTTCCGCCGTCAGCCCGCTGACCGCCACGGGCCGGAACCCGTCATCGGACACATATGCCAGCGCCGCGGGGCCGAGGAGCCGGGCCACCGGCAGAACCCCACGGACCGCATGAGCGCCGGCGACGGCCCCCACCGGAAGGTTGGCCAGCGCGTCGCGCACCGTCTCAGCCGTGTCCTCGCTGGGCGCGGTCACGATCGCCGAATCGCCCAGCACCACCAGGCCCACCCAACCCGAGGGGCACATCCTCGACTCCGGTGACACCACCACGCTCACACCTCCCGCCGGCGCGAACGACACGGGCACCGAAGCGAGTTCCTCCCACAGCCCACGGGCTCTGGCCAGCAAGGGATCTGTCGACATGGAACCGATCCTGCCAGTCCGACGGTCCGACGGACCTGCGGAATAGAGCCGGCGAGACCATCACCAAGGACGCACGAAGCCACCCACAGCGAGAACGCCCCCAGACGCATCCTGCCGGCACGGTCAGCAAATCTTCCGGTAGGGCACCTCGGGGAGGTACGTGTCCCAGTCGGCTTTCGGCAGTCCGCCTCCGGCTCGTTCGCAGATGTCGGCGGCCTCCTGGTCCGGGGCCACCACGACCTCGTGTGCCGGTACGTGCTCGGTCGCCATGCGCAGGGTTCGGTCGTCGGGGCCGAACGCCAGGGTGAGGGTGGCACCTCCCGGCGTGGGGAGGGCTGGGCCGAGTGGTTGGCGGGATGGGAGGTCCCACATCCGCAGCGTACCGTCGGTGCCCGCGGCGGCCAGGGTGCGGCCGTCGTGGGAGAAGGCGAGTGCGGAGATCGGGTCGGACGCCCCTGCGGCATTGGGCCTGAAGGTGCCGGGCAGCACACCCAGGTTCCGCTCGGCGTTGCCGTCCCAGAGTGTGACGCGGCCGCCTTCGTCGCCGGTGGCCAGGTACGCGCCGTCCGGGCTGAACGCCACGGTGTGGGTCGTGTTCTGGGTGAGGGTCCGAGGGTTCGCGCGGCCTGCTGGCAGGTCGGCGAGTTGGTTGTGAGAGGTGACGAGGAGCTGTCCGTCCGGTCGGACGGCGAGTTGTTCTCCGCCGATGCCGGAGATCACCCGGATCCTGGCACCGCCCTGGGACAGGTCCCAGACCTCCACCGCCTCATCCTGCGGCAGCCGTGACACCAGGAACGATCCTCCGTCCGGTGTGAAGGTGATCGCGTTGACCGCGGAGACCGCGAGCCTCTCACCGGCCACGAGGTCCAGGGTCGCGGTGACCCTGACGGTGGAGACGTCCCAGATGGACACCCTGGGGGATGAATTCCCCTGTAAGACGTCGAAGACACTGAAGGCGAACGCTCCCCCGTCGGGACGGAACGCCATGAGGACCGTACAGGGCAACGGGATGCGGCGCCGTGAGGTGCAGGACGTGGCGGGAAGGTCGACGACGTGTCCTGGCCTGTGGAGGTCGCGCAGTTGGAAGCGGTACGTGTCCCCGCCCTCGGGGGACGGCAGTGTGGCGAGCGTGCTGCCGTCGGGGCTGAATACGGCAGCCGCGATCGGTCGGCTCACCCAGGCCGGGGCAAGGGCGTTCGTCAGGTCGATGGTGCGGACCACGGCTCCGGTCGAGCCCTCCAGGTAGCGGATCCGGTGTGCGGCCGGATCAAGTCTGAACTGGCTGGCGTCGGTGTTGGCGAGTGGGTGCCGCAGGAGCGGGACCGATGGTGTGTCGAGGCTCCACAGCGAGACTTCCTTGCCGTCGGACGCCACCATGAGCGTTCCGTCCGCGCTGAACGCCGTCTCCCTGATGTCGGGGTGGTCGATCCGCGGGAGTTCCGTGCCCGTGGCGATGTCCCAGATCCGGACTCCACCGCTGTCGACGACTGTCAGCCGGTGGCTGTCCGGCATGAACCCGACCGCCTGGTTGAGGCACTGCTGCGCGGTGACATCGGGAGCCCAGGGCGTGGGGACTTGGCGCTGCTCAGGCACGTTCCACACCTGGACCGGCTCGCCCGGAAGGCACAGTGCCAGCAGGCGGTCGTCGGGGCTGAGCGACGCATCGGGGTACGGGTAGTACTGCATGCGGTTCTCCACCCACATCCGCCGCTGCCTGGCCTCCGGCACGCGGCGCAGCTCGTCGGGACCGACGGGCCTGCGCTCGCCGCCTCTGGCATGTCGTTCGAGCAGCAACCGGCCGTCGCGGACATCCCGGACCTGGATCACGTTGTCCGGGCCGGCGACGGCGTAGATGAGCAGGGTCCGTCCGCTCGGACCGAACCGGGACGCGTTCCCGATCAGGCCGGGACCGAACACGTGGCGTGTCACCGGGATGGCGCCGGAGCGTTCCGGAGGCACGTCCCACACGTTCACATAGTTGGGCTGGAACCCGGCGAGTGTCCGGGTGTCGGCACTCATGTCCTCCACGTCATCGGCCATGACTCCCAGGCCGGGCAGCGATGCCACCCGCCGATGCGTGTCGACGTCCCATCTCACCACCTCGTCGCGGCTGACCGCGACCAGAGTGCGCCCGTCGCCGCTGAGGAAGTGGGTCTGCGGGACGGCTCCACTCGACGGCGGATCGGTGAAGACGTCCTGGTCCGGCTGCACGGCGGCGCCGAGCAGTGCGGACCGTGACTCGGGTAGATCGGCGGTCTTCCACGCGGCGACGCTCAGCCGCATCGCCGTGAGGGGGTCGGAGGAGCGCATGCCGTCCGCCACCGCGGCGGCCCGGCGGGCGGCGGCTTCCGTACGGCGGCGTTCGCCGGTCAGGTGCTGTTGCCACGCGATCACCCCGGCCAGCAGTGCGAGCACGACCAGGGCGGACAGTGTGGCGAGCAGGGTCCGCAACCGCCGGGCGGAGCGCGCGGTCTTCCGGTTCTCCTGGTCACGGGCGGTGAGGGCGGCGATGAGGAAGCGGGACTCCAGCGGGGTGAGGTCGTCGCGGTGCCCGGCAGACGCGAAGGCGGCTTCGGCCGCTGACAGGCGGGTGCCCCGGTAGAGGGCTCCGGGGTCGTGGTCCAGTTCCTCCCAGGCCTTGGCGGCTCCGGTGAGGAGCCGGTGGTGGCGCAGCCTGTCGCGGGTGTCCTCGACCCACGCGTTCAGGCGCGGCCAGCAGCTGATCAAGGCTTCGTGGGCGAGGTGGACGGTGTCGCCGTCCAGGGTGATCAGCCGGGCACGGGCCAGGTCTTCCAGCACCGCCGCGGTGCCGGTGCCGGTGTCACCGGTGCCCAGGGACTCCAGTTCGGTGCGGTCGGCGGGACGGCCGGTGTCCTGCGCGCCGTCGCCCGGGGTGGCCAGCCGCAGCAGGATTCGCCGCGCGGTGGTGGCCTGTTCCGGCGTCAAGCCGTCGTAGGCCCGCTCCGCGGTGCGGGCGATGGCGCCGTTCACCCCGCCGGCGGCTTCGTAGGCGGCTTCTGTCAGTGCCCTGCCCTTGCGGCGGCGCCAGGTCTCCAGCAGGGCGTGCGACAGCAGTGGGAGTCCGCCCGGCTCGCCGTCGATCTCCTCGATGATCCTTGAGGTGAGGGCGCGTTCGACGATCAGGCCCGCGCCGGCGGCCGGCTTGACGATGGCCTCCCGCAGCTCGGCCGGGCCCATCGGCCCGACCAGCAGCGCGGCCTCCCGCAGGGCCACGGCCAGGCCGTGGTGGTCCGCGCAGCGGCCGAAGAAGTCCGCCCGCACCGCGAGGACCACCCGTAATCGGCTGTCCGGATCACACGCCGCCAGGAGCAGGTCGATGAAGGCGGCGCGTTCCGCCGGATCGGTGCACAGCGTGAACGCCTCCTCGAACTGGTCCACCACCAGCACCGTGTCGCCCGTGCCGTCCCCCGGTGCCATCAGCGCGGCGCGGTCGGAGGCGGGCCGCGGGCCCGGAGTGAGGATCCGGATGGCGGCCGGGCCCGCGTGCGTCGTACCCCGGTCGCGGAGCGCCGGGATCAGCCCGGCGCGCAGCAGGGAGGACTTGCCGCTGCCCGAGGCGCCCACGAGGGCGACCAGACGGCGGGAGTCCACCAGGGCCAGCAGGTCGGCTACGAGCCGGTCCCGGCCGAAGAACCGGTCCCGGTCACCGGGTTCGAAGCGGGCCAGGCCCCGGTACGGCGCATCGCCGTCGTCACCCTCCCCTGCGGCCACCTCCCGCACCGCGGCGTGCCAACGCCGTTCCCACTCCGCGAGGTCCCCGCCGCAGGCCTCCGCGTAGGCCAGTGCCACCGGCAGTGACGGAAGCTGCTGCCCCCCGGCCGCCCGCGACAGCGTCGCGACCGAATACCGGGTACGGCCGGCCATCACCCGGTAGGTCACGTCCCCCGCATCCCGGCGCAGCCGGCGCAGCTCGGAGGCGAAGCACTGGACCGGCCCGGCGGCCGGATCCAGCGGGCTCTCCTGACGCCCCATCCCGTGTCCTCCCCCGTCGGCGACACCACCGGACCGCGTCAACGTACGGGCCGCGGAGAGCCGCCGCAACGGCTTCCCGGCGACCTGTCTCGTTCCGGCGGTCGTTGCGGCCTGCGGGGCGGCCTTTGTTTCGAGCGGCGGGGAGGGCTGCGCAACAACTGGTCGGCCGTGAAAGCTCGAACCGTGCCGCAGCCCGAACGCGGCAACGGCCGCCCTTCGGCGCCGGCACGACCACGGTCCGGCGGCACCACTGCCCGTCTACGGGCCACGTCCGCCGCTCCCGTGGTGCGCAACGGCCTCCGAGGCCTCACGGCTCTCGGAACGCCGCGAAGGCCGCTCCGCTTCGCCACACCGTCAGGAGGCCGCGTTCCGCACCGGCTCCAGGACCGCCGCGCCGGCGGCGTCCTGCAGGCCGATGCGCAGGCGGCGGAATGTGCCGCCCGCCGAGCAACGCCGATCCCCATCTCTTCAGGAAGGAATTCCCCATGAAGCACATGAACCGTACGACCGGGATCCTGTTCGGTCTCGCCGCCGCCACCATGGCGCTGACCGGGTTCACCGCCCCCGCCGCGTCCGCCGCCGCACCTCAGGTCACCGCCGGCTGCTACGCGTCCTCCTGCAGCGGATGGGACCCCATCCAGATGGGCTGCAACACGGACGCCTACACCGTGGAGTCGAAGAGTTCCGCCTACGGCACGATCGAGCTCCGCTACAGCTCTTCGTGCAAGGCGAACTGGGCGCGGATCTCCGGCGCCTCGAACGGACAGCTGTTCTGGGTGGAGAACAGCGCCGACATCCAGTTCTGGAATGCGATCGGCTCCTCCGGCTACGGCGACATGGTCGACGGCTCGGTCAAGGCGCGTGCCTGCATCTCCAGCGGTCCCTGCACCGGCTGGCACTGAGGTTCCTCCTCCCGTTCGGGGACGGGAAGCCGCGCGGTGGTCGCGCGGTTCCCCGTCCCCGACGGGGTCGGCAGCTGACGCTCCGGTGGCACCCGGTCGGGCCCCGGGTTCGAGAGAGGGCCACGGCGCCCGGCGCCCGGCGCCCGTTCCCCGGGCGATGGCCGCCGCGGTATGCGGCTTCGGAGGGCGTCAAGACTCCGCGACACGGCCCTTCTGCATCGACGGACCTGTTCCGAAGCGGACGCCGAGGACAGGACCAGAAGACCCTCAGCACCACCGCAACGGACCCAACCAGGAGTCCTTCGACCATAGGACAGGAAATTCTTCGGCACGCTCCGGAGTAGCGAGAGCCATTTTCCGCCCCCTCCCGCTGTCTCGACCCGCGCCCGCAGCTCGGCCCGGTGGGCATCGGCCTCGGCGCGCCAGCGGTCAACAGCCTGCTGCTCGGCGCGCGACATCGCGTGCCGGTGCAGGTGGGCGTCGACCGCGGCGTGCCGCTGAGTGCCGGTGGTGGCGGCGGGGAGCTGGGTGGCGGCCTCGCAGGTGAGGCCGACACCCAGAGTGGCGGCCGGCTGGCTGCTCGCAGTGGCAGCTGGCGTGCTGCGGCGGGCCCTTGGTGAGCAGCCAGCCGACCGGGTCGGTGTCCACCGCGCTGCCGCCCTGGACATGCAGGCGGTGCTGCAGTCGATCGGCCGACGCGGGGCCGGTTCAGCACGTGACAGTGCGCGCGTAGCTGCCGAACGGCCACCAGTAGTAGAAGTACTGACCATTGCGCAGTGTGTGGCAGCTGCTGTCGGGGCCGTTGTTGATGATGACCTTCAGTTTCATGTTCTTGCCGCAGCCGTTGGTGATGTACGCCTCGTGCTGGGGCTTGAACACGGCGCGCTCGACACACGCGGGTGCCGTTCCCTGTGCAGCTGCCGACGCAGGCGCTGCACCACCGAGTACAGCACCGACCAGCGTTCCTGCCATGCCGAGCGCGGCGGCGACCCTCCTGGCGGGCATGGCGACCCGTGACTGTGACCGTTGACGCACGTTCATGGTTGGGGCTCCTCCGTGGTCCGATCCGTAGTGGCTCCGACCAGCAGTGTTCCGTTTGCCCGGGCTTGGGTTAATGGCACGGAGCGCACAGCCATTGTCACGGTGCGAACAACAAGCACGGGGGTGGAGCAAGGCGTACTGCCACCGCAGTGCGGGCACGGGGCCGACGCGAGCGTCGACGGTGGTGCCGGGGCTGGCTGACTGCTGTCCTCCCCGCAGGCGCGGGGTCAGCCGGTGGGCACGCTGGCCTGGTCGAGGAGGTTGGGGTCCTCGCTGCGGGCGCGGGGGTCAACTGCTGGGGTGATTCGATCTTTACGCCGTAAAGGCGCCCTCAATGCGGCTGCGGGGTGGTCGCTTGGAGTAGGGGCCGTCGTCGGTTGGGCAGTCATCGCGGCGGTCCTCACCGTGCAAGCGGGATTCGTTCGCCATCTTGCTGCACTGACCCGGCCCCGGTGAACTTGTGATCAGGGCCCGATCAGCAGGGATGTGGTCGCGTCGATGTTGAGCAGTGCGACGCCGGGGCCGGGGCGGGAGCCGGCCTGGGACCGGTCCGGGGGTGGGCGAGTGGGAACTGGCCAACCCCTCTTGAGACAGGGGCCGAGGTCGTCGGCTCTGCTCCTTCGATGCGCGGTCGATGGTGTCGGTGGCGCGCTGTTGAATGTGCGCCATGACCGTTCGTGACCTGGTGGCTTTGTTGCCCGAACCCGCTGCTCTGCGCGATCGCTGTCGGGCGATCGCGCTTCTCGACGCCGTCCTCGACACGTACGCCCCCACGCACACCTTCAAGGCCGGCTGGCGGGACGGTGTGGATCTGGCGCTCATGGACAACGGCTCAGGCGACCAGTACGCGATCATCTTCGACCCGGCTGGGGTGTTCCTCTACGGTTTCGACCACGAGAGCGACGCCACTCCCTGGCGGGAGGAGGACCGCGCGCACTGGCCCGGTCTGCTCGACGGCCTGCCCGCCTCACTTGCCCACTACGCGGAGGCACCGGAGTTCCAGTTCGACGGGTTCTTCGACGCCACGGTGTGCGTCTGGCGTGAGGAGGGAGACACCGAGTGGCGGTGCGGACCGGTGGAGTTCACCCCCGACGAATCCGACGGCGCCGACTGGCTGTTCGGCCTCCTCATCGACGAGAGCCCGGATGCCTACGTGAACTTCGCCGAGGACTACTTCGAGCGTTCCGTCGACCGGGACGCCGTGGCGGCAGTTCTGAGGGGCTCCCTCCTGTCCCGCGGAACGATCGCGTCGCTCTCTTCCTCCCCGGACTACGAAGCCATCGCGCAGGAGGCCCACAGGCTGGGCTACAGCGTCCAGGACGGATCCGGGACCTGACCGTGCAAGTGATGGCGTCCTCCCCGCACCGGCGGGGAGACACCATACTGATGTGCCCCCGATGGTGAGACAAGGCCCGCTGCTTCCCGCGGGCAGCCCTGGGCCAGCCGCCCCAGGGCTGCTCGGTGCCGCTCTCGTCGCGAGTGCGGCTACTCGCGGATGATCCCGTCCACGGGGTCCAGGCAGATCGTCCGTCCATCCGGAGCGCGCCACCTTCCGGTCGTCTTGTCCTGGGGGATAAGGGCGATGTCGCGTAGTGCGGGGATGTCCTGCCACGGGCTGGGCGGGAGGGTTTCGGGTCCGGCGCCGGTGAGCCAGGTCGAGCGGACCTGGACGGTGGAGAGGATGATCGAGCGGACGTCCTCCTTGTTCGGCTTGTCGGGCAGTTCGGCAGGGCCGTCGGCGGTGGTGAAGGTCCAGCCGGTGTCGGTGGGCCACACGGGCAGGATGCGCCGGGACTCGCCGCCCAGTCGGGTGACGGCGAGGTCCGGATCCAGGGCCGACGTCAGCGGGTACAGGTCCGTGACCTGGGCCGGTGGCAGGATCATCACCATGTCGGCGGCCGCGGCCTGAGCCTGCTCCCTCGCCAGGCGCTGCGCGTCGTCGCCGTCCATCCGGGCCGGGTCCCAGGCCGCGTCGTACACGTCGGCGATCAGGCCGGGCACGGCGCCCGGAATGGCGATCGGCCCGTGAAGCCTGCGGAGCGCGTCGCAGGTCCGGCGGAGCAGGGAGGTGTCGTAGACGTCGCCCCAGCTGGGGGCGGGCAGACCGCCTGGCGGGGACAGCACGACGAGCCTGGGCACCGGTGCCCAGGCGGGCCTCGGGTGGTCGTGGTGGTGGCAGCGGCCGGCGCGTTGGAGGAGCAGGCTCATGGGGGCGAGGTCGGAGACGACCAGGTCGAAGTCCCAGTCGAGGGACTGCTCGACGACCTGGGTGGCGACGACCACCAGCGGCCTGGCGGGGCGGGTTCCCTTCGACCCGACCATTCTCTCGATCAGGTCGGTGCGTTCGATCCGCTGCCACAACGGGAGCCGGGCGTGCAGGAGCACGACTTGGGGGCCGTCCTCGCCCCACCGCTGGGTGAGCATTCGGCGGGTGGCCTGGGCGTCGGCGACCACGTTGCACACGACCAGCGCGCAGCCCGTTCCGCTGGCGGCGGGCTCGAGCTCGGCCAGGACGCGGGCGGCGCGGCCGCCGGGCGCAGCCGGGTCGTGGGTGTGACGGGCGAGGTGGAGGTCCACCGCGACCTCGCGCTCGCGGGTGGTGGGCAGCGGCCCGTGCGGGGTGACTTTCCCGGTGGTGGCGGAGACGTGGACCCAGCCCGGGTAGGGGGAGGTGATCGGCTCCTGGTCGGTGTGGCCGGCGCCGGTCCGCCGGGCGCCGGTCCGGTAGGCGCCGATGAGGTCGGCGGCGGTGCGGCCGGTCAGGGTCGCCGACAGCAGGACCACCGGGATCCCGCTGGCCTGAGGGCCGCGCTGTCATCGGCCAGGGCTATCGTCAGCGGCGCATCAGCACCACACCACTGGAGACCTCATGAGCTGGGACCTGCTTCTGCTGCCCGTCCCCGCCGGGTTCGATTCGGTCGACGACTTCCTGGACGACTTCGCCACCCCGCCGCTCGGATCCCAGGAGCAGGTCACGGCCGCTCTGCTGGACCAGCTCCCCAGCATCGACTTCTCCGATCCGACCTGGGGACACCTCGCCAGCCCGGCCTGGTCCATTGAGCTAAACCTCGGCTCCGAGACCCCTGTCGAATCAATCATGCTCCATGTCCGTGGCGCTGGCGACGACGTCCTCGGAGCCGTGTTCGCGATCGCTGAAGCAGTCGGCTGCCGAGTCATCGACATCTCCGAAGGCGACTTCCTCGCCCCGGACAACCCGAGCGGCTGGCACTCATTCCAGGACCACCGCGACCGAGTCATACGCGACAGCTGACCACGGCCCCACACGCTGGCGAGCACTCACCCAAACAAGTGACTACTTGTCACACCGGACAGGGAGATCAGCTGTCCGCCAGCAGGGACCTGGAACGTCCACCCAGAAGGATCTCGGCGAGTCCGTTGACACTGCGCGGGGAGGACGCCTTCTTCCGGTCCCGGCCACTGGTGAACTCCGGCTGACCCCCGCCTGCGCGGGGAGGACCCGTCGTCGTCCGCCCAGCGCTTCAGCGCGGCCGGCTGACCTCCGCCTGCGCGGGGAGGACCCTTCGCGACCTGCACCGTTCCTAGGGCTTTGCCATTTCTTGACCATTCTTCAATGCTGTGGCAGCGATCAGGGTAAGGCCGTCGAAGTCGACCGTTTGCCGTCTTTGCTCCCCTGCCGTCGTCAGGACGAAGCCCTGCTCGTTCGCCGCCGGGTAGGCCAGAGCTGCGGCTCCGGTGCCGATGCAGTTGCTGACGGCGCTCCATAGTTCCTGTCGGACCTTGGCGGAGACCGTTCCGATGTACAGGTACGGGGTGACCTCGAGAAGCCAGCGGGTCAGCGCGCCGCGTACGTGGTCGGGTACGGCTGTGACGGAGATGACGATCATCGAGGCCATGTGGCACCTCGTCTCATGGATCCGACGTCTGGCGGCTGGCTCACAGGTCCCCACCGTTGGCGTAGTTGACGCCGCCGGGCAGAGCTCCGCCGACCGGATCCCACAGGTCCACGAGTTGCTCTTCCGGGTCCGGGGTTTCGATGTCCTCATCCGGTGCGAGCAGCCTCTGGATGTCCGTGACGATCCGTGGCAGCAGTCGGAAGAGCCGCAGCCCGTCCCTGAAGCCGCGGCGGGCCTCGGCCTCCGGGTGGGGAGATGCGTGGAGGGAGAACGCGAGCGGGATGGTGAGCTCGGCCTTGTAGAGGTCCGCGATGTCGTAGACGAAGGCCTGCTGGTTGCCGCTGTGGACGAAGCCGAGCGCCGGTGAGCAGCCGAGGGCGAGGATCGCGGCGTGGACGATGCCGTAGAGGCAGGTGTTGGCGGAGGAGAGGACGAGGTTGACGGGGTCCTGGGTGTCCCAGGAATCGGGGTCGTAGTTCCGGCGGAAGCGGCCGATCCGGTACTGCTGGGCGAGCAGGCGGTAGTGGGCCTTGATGCGTTGGCCTTCGAGGCCGCGGAGCTTGTTGAGACTGCTGCCCGCAGGGGCGGTGCCGTGTCCGAAGCGTTGTTCGTACATGGCGGTGGCGATGGTCAGGCGTGTGGTGTCGTCGGCCCAGGCCCGGGCTTGGCGTTCGAGCCAGGTGGTGCTGAGGGAGTCGGGGACGGTGGCGGTGTAGCAGCGCACGCCGCCGGAGCCGGTGGCGACGACGGTGGTGCCGTGCCGGGCGAGGGTGGTCAGGGCGCGGGCGGTGATGGAGGTGCCGGGGCCGAGGAGGACGCAGCTGAGTGCGGCGGTGGGGAGGTAGACGGTTTCAGTGCCGCGCTGGGGGCTGGTGACCTCGGCGCAGACTCCGGTGTCGTCCTGGACGATGCGGACGATGTCGAGGTAGAGGAAGGACAGCGAGTCGGCGATGCGGGGCAGCATCGCGACGGTGGGCGCGGCCAGTTTGCGGCGGGCGCCGTTGGGGTCGGGGCGTCGGGCAGCTGCGGTCACTGGTCGTCCCGGTGAGGGGCGAGGCTGAGCAGGCCGCAGCCGTAGGCCTTGCCCTTGCCGATGCCGGCGGTGACGCGGGTGCGGAGGAGGTCGGGGTCGGTGATGCGGGCGGTGCCCTCGAACAGGACGCGGTCGTGCTTGATACGGTTCTGGTCGCTGCGGCGGGTGCCGCGGGCGGCGTCGAGGGGTTCGGAGCGCAGGGCGGTGAGTTGCAGGCCTGCGGTGTCGGCCTGGCGGGTCCACCAGTCGTCGGCGGCGGCTCCGCGCAGCGGGACGACGGCGCTCAGGTTGTAGAGCTCGCGGGTGGTGCGGCCGGGTTTGCGGATGGGGTTGGCGGCGATGCGGTAGCGCACGGCGAGGCCCGTTCGCATGGCGGTCAGGAGCGGGGCGAGGGACTTGGTGGTGCCGTGGCCGTAGCCGGGGGGAAGCCGGGTGAGGTCGGGCCGCACGCTGCTCTGCAGGAGGATCTGGTGGCCGTCGGCCGCGGTCTCGGTGCGGAACAGGACGCCGAGGTCCTGGCGGGCGGCGGTGGTGGTGACGTGGTCGGGGAAGAGCGCCATGAGGCGGTGGTGGAGGTCGACGGCGTTGGTGCCGTCGCGGCGTGCCTCGCGGCTGCGCTGGTCGGGGATGATGCGGGTCAGCCACAGGTTCATGCGGTTTCCTGCTTTCTGGGTCGGGTGCGGGCGGAGCGCAGGGTCGTTGGCCCTCTGACGGGTGTAGGGCGGGTCACCGTCGGCGGACGAGACCGCGGTCGGGGTCGACGTACAGGCGGTGCCCGGTTGGGGCGTGGTACTGCCAGCGCCCGGCAGGGCCGGTGAGCTGGTGCGGGAGGAGTCTGAGGTCACGGGCGACCGGTGTGTCCTTCCAGGGGGCAGGGGTGTGGGTGGCGGTGTCGCTGGCCGGGAGGTAGTCGGCAGGCGCCTGGATGGTGCGGCGGACCAGCTCGGCCACGACTTCGCGGGTGAGAGAATCAGTCCTGTCGCCGGGGCCGGGCAGGGTTTCGGTGCAGGCGGGGTCGAGCCACTGGTTTGCGTCGCTGTCGGTGTAGACAGGCAGGAGCCGGACGGTGTCGGCTCCCAGGCGGGTGGTCAGGTCGTCTTCGTCGCCCTCGTAGGTGGTCAGCGAGTAGAGGTCGGTGACCGCGCCGGGCTGGGGGATGGTGCGGATGTCGGCCGCCGCCTGGTGGGCCACGTCGCGAGCCGCGCGTCGACGGTCGTCGCCCTCGGCGAGTTCCAGTTCGGCGAGGCCGTTGAAGTCGGCGTACACAGTGTCGATGGCATCGGCGATGTCCTCGGGTACACGCATCCCGGTGGCAGGCACAAGGTCGAGGTATTCGGCGGTGCGGCGCAGGAGGGCGCCGTCATAGACCTGGCGGTCATCGCTGCCCCAGGCATGGGGCGGGAGTTGGCCGGTGGGGACGATGACGGTGAGGGCGGGGCTCGCGGCCCAGGATGGGCGGGTGCCGCGGCCGGTGATGTCGTGGCGGTGGCAGCGCCCTGCGCGCTGGAGGAGTTGGGCGAGTGGGGCCAGGTCGGAGACGACGAGGTCGGCGTCGATGTCGAGGCTCTGCTCGGCGACCTGAGTGGAGACGACGATGAGGGGGTCGGCGGGGCGGGGACCCTTCTTCCCGAGCAGCGTCTTCAGCTCCTCGGTGCTGTCCTCGCGCTGCCATTCGGGCATGCGGGCATGCAGGAGCAGAACGCGGGGGCGGCGCCCGGCGCCGTGATGGACGGTGAGCAGGTCGTAAGTGGCCTGGGCGTCGCCGACGGTGTTGCAGACGACGAGTGCGCTGCCAGGGGCGGCGGTGGGGTCGAAGAACGGAGCAAGGCGCTGGAGCAGGGCGGCTGCGCGGCCGTTTCGCCGGTGGGGGTCGTGGGTGTGGCGGGCCCGGACGGTGGTGATAGGCAGTTCCCGGCGGCGGGTTGTCTCCAGGGCGGGTGAGGCGGTGACCGTGCCGGTGGCGCCGTCGGCGTAGAGCCAGCCGGGGTAGGCGGGGGTGATGGCGGTGGGCTCGGGGTGACCGGCACCGTCGCGGTACGCCTGGACGAGCCGGCGGGCGATGCTTCCGGCGAGCGTGGCGGACAGCAGCACGACGGGTGCGCCGATGTGGCCGAGCCATTCGAGGAGCCGGACGGTGAGGGCGTGACCGTAGGCATCGTAGGCGTGGGCCTCGTCGATGACGATGGTCTTGCCGGACATGCCGAGCCAGCGCATACAGCCGAACCGGGTGGGCAGGGCAGCAATGGCGCCCTGGTCCCAGGTGCCGATGGTGATGCCGGCGAGCCAGCCGCGGTGACGGCCGCGCAACCACTCGTCGGGGACGGTTCGGCCGCTCCCCCCAGGATGGGTGAGGACGCTCTCCCCGGACGGCTTCTCACCCGGCGCGTACCTGGGGTGGAGCCAGGCCATGGAGTGCTGCAGCGTGACCTTGACCTGGTTGGAGGTAGCGCTCTCCACGTACTCGGTGACGCGTTCCCACATGGCGTTGGTGGTGGCCATCGTGGGCAGCAGCACGGCCAGACCGGGCCGCCCACAAGCCGCGGCGAGAATCCGGGCCACGTAGAACGCGGACTCGGTCTTCCCGTCACCGGTCGGCGCGGTGATCAGCACGAGTCCGCCCCGACGCTCCCACCCTCCCCTGGCGGCGGGAACTAGGCTAGGGAGCCGGCCGAGGTCCAACTGCAGCGGATACGGATCCTCAATCTCGGGAAAGACGTCGGGGAACGTCTCGGCGGACTTCCAGCGCGGGGTGTGGAGCTCGGCCCGCGCGACCTCGTAGGGAGCGTACTTGACGGCCCGCTCGAAGTGCGCGGCCCAGTCGCTTCGGTCGCTGCGCCGCCACTGGGCCTGGCGGGCTTTCACCCAGGCGGTGCGGGAGGCCAGCCAGTCCGCGGCGACGACCAGACCGGTCACCACGATTGCGATGCCGGCTTTCGCCACCTGCGCAGGCGCGGCGGGCCGGCCGGTGAGGGTGTGGAGGAGTTCGACGAGTGCCTGGCGCTCGCGCAGCCAGCCCGGGGCGGCACAGGCGCGCGGGTCTCCCCCGCACACGTCCGTCAGGTGGGCTCGCTCCAGGGCCCGCCCGTAGACGCCGTGGTGGCCACCGAGGATCTGGGCGATCTGGTGGGCAGTCGCCTTGCTGGGGCGGCTGGTGTTGTCGTAGCCGTAGCGGGCGAGCAGGTGCGGGGTAACCAGGTGGGTGACCCGGTCGTGGCCCACGCGGTCCTGGTACATCCACCCTGCGGGGGCTGCGAAGTCCGGGTGGTCGAGGAACGCGGGCATGGGGCCGCTGGGCAGCGACTGGTGGCTCCAGCAGGCCTTGCCGAGGTCGTGCAGCCCGGCCCAGAACTGCACCAAGGCACGGGCGTGAGTGAGGGCGACACCGAACCCGGTGGCAATCATCTCCCGCTGTCCCGGGGACAGGTAGCTGTCCCAGAGTTCGCCGGCCATCGCGGCGGTGTCGACCAAGTGGGCCGGCAGCGGATAGGGGGAGAGAAGACCATGGGACTTGCCCCACTGGTCCTCACGGGGCGGACAGGACAACGACTGCTCCACGGAAATAGATGGGATGAACCGGGTCGACGCCGTTGACAGCGACAGCCGATCGGGACTCATGGCGCTGTACAGCCAGCAACCGAAAGGGCGCGGAGGCCAGGACGAACCCGCCCTCCGCGCCCCGCCACCAACTGGCCGGCAACCACCGGTCAGCCGAGGCCGCCCCAGCCCGGGACTGCGGACACCGCCAGTGCGGCAGGAGGACTCCGGCCGCGAAGCCGCCCGGGCATCAGGCGTGCAACTCCCGGCGCCACCGGGCGAGCTCGACCAGGAACTCGGTACCGACGTGACACCTGGCGGCCGGATGGGACTCCTGGCTCTCCCACACCGGCCGACTCGTCCACGTGCCCGCCACCAGGACATCAGCGACCCGGCGGCTTGCCGACACCCCAGGGCTGGCGCCGGGCTGCCGTTCGGCGATGTACCGCACCGAAACCGGCTCCTGCTGCTCCTGCTCCGACCGGCGGTCCCAGCGGGGCCTTGGAGCGGGCCGGTGCAACGGCATCCGACGCAACTGCTCCTCGACGTCACCGCCTGCGGTGACCAGCACGGGAGTAGACGGCGGGCACGAGCGCCTGCCCAGGTAGGGCGGGAACGTCGGACACCGCAAGGCTGCCGTCACCTCGCCGATGATCTCCCGGGGACCGGTGATCGCAACGGTGAACGCGGCATCCGCCAGGTACCAGCTGTCGAAGATCAGCGCATTTCCGCGGCGCTTGCCGTTGGCGGTCACCACCGTCAGCTCGGCCGGCAGACCGCCGCCGACGGTGTGGTAGTCCCGCATCCGACGCCCGGGCCGGTCCACCCGCACCAGATGCACCAACTCGTCCAGGTCACTCAGGTCGGCGCTGCGCCGGCGGCCGAGCGCGGCGGCCAGCATCCCGGTCACGCCGCTGCGCGTCGGATACGGGTGGGTTCCTTTCACCCGCCCGCCCTTCGGGCCGCCCCATGACTGCAGCGGGCCCGCCAGGTGCAGCAGCACCCCGTCGGTCACTGCTTGTGCTCCAGTTCGAGCGCGGTGCGGGTGACCTGCTGCACAAGCTCGCTCAGGTTTGGGATCCGCGTGCCCAGGTGCTTCACGCCGGACAGGTCAGCGGTGCCCGCGTGCCCGGCCGCCACCAGCGCATCCTCGTCGAAGAAGTCCGCCACGGCCCCGGCGTGCGCGTCCAGCGCCGCGATGCTCGGCGCCGTCCAGCCATTCTCCCTGGTCGAGACCACCGGCGTCTCGAACGCCCCCGACAGGTTCACCGGCTGGTCCGTCCGCACCGTGAAGTACACGAGCGCTGGCGGGGTGAACGGCGCGGTGCTCCGGCTCTTCGCCGTCGGTACCAGCACCGCCAGCTCCCGCAGGAACGCCTTCAGGAACTCCTCCGCAGCCTCCCTGTCGCCCCCCATGTTGCCCACCAGCTCGGTCACGTTCACCGACCCGTACCGGTAGTACGTGCCCGAGGTGTGCCCGGCCGTCCCCATGTGCGCCGACCCGGCGTCCTCCCCGGGAAGATCATCCACCGCAGTGAAGAAGTCCGGCTGCTCGACCAGGGCGTGCGTGGTCAGCGTATGCGCCACACTCACCGCCCCGTCCACCGTCGACTCCGAGCTGTTCGCCAGCATCCGCCCGAACGCGGCGATCGACGCGTTACGGCTCGCCAGGATCCCCCGCACCCGCTCCTGCAACTGCTGGACAACGGCCTTCTCCTCCTTCGACAACTTCGGCTTAGCCGTCTTCCTGCTCTTGTCCGCCTCCGCCTTCGCCACCGCCTCGGCGTGCGACGCCACCTTCAGAACCGCCTCACGCTCCCCGGCGACCAGGTCCGCCAGCTGCTCCACCGCCTGCTGCGGCACGTACAGCATCACGCTGGTCATCCCACCGTCACCGATGCCCAGCCCCTGAATCCCCGAGGCGACCACCACGGCCTGCCCCGCCCTGGCCGCCTCCGCCTCGTCCCAGTTCCGCCCCCGCAGGACCTCGCCGATCTGCGACGGCAGCCGCCGCGTCCGCAGCGCCTGCTCCCCGATCCGCTCCTCCACCTTCAGCCGGGCCGCCCGCTTCGTGTTCTGCGACGACGTCCGTCCCCGCAGCGCACCACCGAATACCACCGTCTTCGGACTGCCCAGATCGTCCCTGTTCAGATTCGACAACGGGTAGTCGTGCACCACATGCACGCAGATGTGAACAGCCATCAGGAGTCCTCCTCATTCGAAGAATCGTTCGTGTTGTCACTTGCTCCGGCCCCGGCCGCACCGGCCTGCACCAGACCGTCTTCGCCCCCGGGCGCCACAGCGTGGGCGTAGGAGAAGAACCAGTCGTTCGCGATGTCCACCCGCTTGTGCGGCCACCGCCGCAGGTCCCGTAGCAGCAGCGGCCAGTTCACCGGCACCCCCTCAGCCGCCAGGCGTCCCACCAGCTGACGGCCGTACCGCACCAGCGCGACAGGATCCGACAACTGGGCCAGCTGCTTCAATCGCTCCGCCGCCCGGTCCTCGTGCAGCACCCCCTGCCTCGCCCCCAGGTGCACCGACCAGCCCAGGTCACCCCACGACGGCCGCCACATCCTTGTGCGCTCCGGCCGCCCGGCCGCGTCATCGCGCCCGGCCGAGAACGACGGAGCCTGCTCCGCGAACATCCCCGCCACCGCACCGTAGGCAAAGCGCTGCTCCCGGCCGCCGGGTACCAGGCGCGCGACCTTCCTCGGCAGCTCCCAGCCGTGCACCTCACCGGCCGACGTCACCACCTTCCGCAGCTGGGACCGCCCGGCGGGCGACTCGCACGCTTCGGCCACCGCTTCCGTGTAGACCACCTCGTGGGTGAGCCACTTCGGCGGCTCCCCCGCCCTGTCCTGCCTCCCACCACCAGCGGCCCGGTCCGGTACCTCGCTCGAGTCCGTCACACCGTCACCTTCCTGTTCCCGTTCGCACGTCCCCCGGTCCCCGGCACACCGGCCAACGGCCCTCGCGCCCTCTGGACCGTCGCCATTCCCCGCACCGTCGCCGAGCGCACCGCGAGCGTCGCCTCGTCGAACACCTCGCGCGCCAGCCGCCGGAACTGCGGAGCGGCACCCGACGGGTCGGCCACAACCCGCCAGAACTCCGTCTCGGCCTGCTCCATGAAGGCCGCAACCGCCGGCCCGACGAACCCCTCCCGGTCGTCACTGCGTCGGCCCGGGTTCAGCTCGTGCCACACACGGGCCAGCGACCGGTAGAGCAGCGAACCCGCCTCCTCGGCCATCCGGTGCGCCGCCGCCACCGCGGAAGCCCCGTCAGGGCTGCGTTCCTCCATCAGCTCCAGCACCGGCGGCGTCTCCGCCACCACCCAGGCGCTGTTCTTGTCCTGCTTGTCCTGGTCCCAGCCCAGCACCCGCACCCGCAACGCCCGCCGCACCTCCACCGGCAGGTCGGGTGCGGTGTCGAACACCTGCGGCCGCCGCGCGGTCACCTTGCCCGCAGCCCGCTCCTTCAGCAGCAACGCGTCCACGTCCCGCCACATCGCCCGGCGGTGATCCGCCCTGATCGGCCCCCCGGCGGAGCGGTCGATCACATACGGGTCCACAGCGGCCGGCAGGTCCACGCTCGTCCCCCAAGCGACCCGGCACCCCACCGTCTCCGCTCCATCGCCGCTGGGCGCCAGCAGCACCGCGTGCGCGAACCGGCCGGTCAGCAGCGACACCACCCCGCACGGGGCCGGCGGCGCCAGCGGATCCGGAAGGAGATCGCTCTCCCACGGCGCCAAGTCCTCCCCAGACCGGGACGGCCAGCTCGCCGGCGGAGGAATCGACAGCACCAGCGACTCGAACAGATTCCGGCCCCGGGGAAACCAACGCAGCAGGGAACGGGCCGGACCGGCCTTGCAGGACTTGCTGGCGCGCCCGCCGCGGGTGCGCAGCGCGCCCATTCCGGACGGGCCGAACGCCCGCCATGCCAGCACCCACCCCAAGGCCTCGCCGGACGGTACGGCGGTGGCTTCCGCCATCCGCCCGCTCCACATCGCGTTCGCCCCCGACGGCCGGTCCATCGCCAGCCGCCCCGCCGGTCCCGGCTCGGTGACCTCCGACAACAGCCGTGGATCCTGCATGAACGGTCTCACCTGGTCATAAAGACCGAACTCGTGACGCGACTGCCGCAGGTACCCGCGGACCTCGACCGGCTCAAACCGTCCCCTCTCGAGAACCTCCTCGAGTCGGTCCAGCCACCTCTCACCGTTGCCGGAGTCCAGGCCCGCTACACGAGCCGCGAACGCCGCCAGCACTGGGCGCATGGCCGACTCCACCGGCACCACCCCGAAGTCCAACTCCTCCAGCAGATGGGCCCCGAGCAGCACGCCCTCCACACCCGCCACGACACGCCCGCCCGGAACCGCGGCCGGAAGCAGTCCCTCAGCGGCCAGAGCCTCCAACTCACTCAACTCTGCAACTGCCAGGACCTCACGGACCCTGGCACGGATACACCCTCCGGACAGCGCGGAAGAGTGCCGGTCAGCCACAAGACCACTCCTCTTTCAGCCGCGTCATCAGCATGGGAGAAGAAGTAGCAGCAGCCACTGACAGTCTCGCTACCGTTGCGAAGAGTGATCAGATGCGAACAGAAAAATGCCCCTATCTATCATGCGATCGGCATAGAGGATCGGATATGACGCGATGTGACCACACAGAACCATCGACGCGCATGAGCGGCCTTCCGCCAAGCGCAGCACATCGCCCCGCAAGAGCCAGAGGGCCACCTGCGGCGAAAATCGGGCACCGAACAGCCCCCGCCCGCCCGAACGGGCGGCCGCGCCGCCATGCGTTACCCGCCACGGACCATGCCGCCGACGTACCACCAGCGCCCGGCCTATCGGACGCCCGTGCAAGGATGGCAACCGTTCCTCGACACCTCAACAACCCCGAACAACAGACCCCGCGGGCAAGTACAAAAGATCAAGAAAAGCCAAAGCTGCTCTTCCTCCGCAGGTCGGAGGGCCCTCCCCGCGCAGCGGGGGTCAGCCGGACAGGGGGCGGTCGGCGCGGACGGCGAGGTGGTTCTCCCCGCACCCGCGGGGGTCAGCCGATCGGCTTGTCCGGGGCCGAGATGCAGAAGGCGTCCTCCTCGCAGGCGCGGGGGTTATCCCCGCCGAGCGATCTGCTCGGCGGACTGGGGTGTGTTCTGGGATCATCGCGTGGTGAATGATGCGAGGCTGCGGGCCGCGGAGGCCGTCGAGGAACATGTCCGGGTGTTCTTCGCGGGGCATTCGGTGGAGGTTGTGGACTGCGACCTCGGGCCGGATTGGCGAGAGGTGCCGGTCGGCCTTCGCGTACTCGTGGTGGCGCCTGGTCCGCGCGGTGACAGCTGGACCTATGTGACGGCGGGGTGCTGGGCCGCGCTTGAGGAGGACGGCCAGGGCCTTGAGTTCGTCATGACCGCTCACGTCCATGACGAACGCTTTGTAGAGCTCATGGCGATGGTCGCCTATCACCACTGCGCTGGGCACCGGCTCGGTCTGGAACACAGCATGCCGATCGGCGCGCCGTGGGTGCCGGGTTCGGCCTGCGACCATCTCCTGATCAGCCTGCCGTATCTCCACGGGCCCGATCTCGAACGCTGCCCACTACCCGGGGGGGCACGCCCGCATCCTGTGGGCCCTGCCGGTGACCGCTTCCGAGATCGGGTTCCGCAGGACCCGCGGACACGAGGCGCTGGAACAGCTCTTCGACGAAGCCGGGATCGTTCCCACGGACCCTTTCAGGGCATCGGTCGCCTGAGTTCCGTGATCCTCCGCGCGAGCGCGGGGGCAGCCGTCCCTCGGCAGCACGGCCAGGATCGACGTCAAGGCGTCCCAGCGCGGGCGAGGGCAGCTCGATCGCCGTTCTCCGCCTCGGGCAGCGAATCATGTGATTCGCTGCCCGGCTCCGTGTCCAGGGTGAGCCGTCTACTCGGGCCGCGTTGGTGGGGAACCGGCTGTCCTCCGGGAATTCGAGGGCTCCCGCGTCAGGACACTGTGTGACGACCAGCTCGACTGGTTCCTGCGGTTCGACCGAGTGGCTACGATCTGCTTATGGGTGATCACGAAACGTCGTTTCAGTCCCTGGATGGCACCGAGTTGTGCGGCACCGTGTGCGTCGCCGGGACGCGGGGGCCGGTCGCGGTCCTGGTGCACGGGTCGGGGGTGACTCGGGAGGAAGGCGGCTTCTTCACGCGCCTGGCGGTCGGGTTGGCCGCCTGTGGCGTGAGTAGTCTGCGGTTCGACCTGCGGGCTCACGGGGCCAGCGCAGGGCGCGAGTCGGAGCTGACGATCGCAGCGGTGGCCAACGACATCCGGGCGGCCTGTGATCATCTGC
Source organism: Kitasatospora sp. NPDC057692 (assembly GCF_042799475.1). Taxonomy (NCBI): domain Bacteria; kingdom Bacillati; phylum Actinomycetota; class Actinomycetes; order Kitasatosporales; family Streptomycetaceae; genus Kitasatospora; species Kitasatospora sp. NPDC057692. The sequence continues at coordinate 79,956 of NZ_JBHVIV010000020.1, forward strand.
TCGCGGTGACCGGCCGGCCGGGCCCGGTCCATGTGATCGCCGCTTCGTTCTCGGGCGGGGCGGCCGCGCTGCATGCGGCCCACCGGCCGCACGAGGTCGGCAAGCTGGTGCTGCTCAACCCGCGGCTGGATTACAAGGAGCGGTACGTCACCTCCCGGCCGGGTTGGTCGGACGACTACCTGTCCGGGGAGATGGCGGTGCGGTTGGAGGAGCAGGGGTTCACGGAGAAGTCGCCGTTCGAGCTGAACCGGGCACTACTGAACGAGGTGTTCTACCTGGACACCCCAGGCATTCTGGCCGGGGTGCGGGCGCCGGTGCTGATGGTCCACGGCACCGCGGACACGTTCGTGCCCGTCGAGTCCTCCCGCCGGCACCGGGCGATGTTCGGCGGGCCGGTCGAGCTGGTGGAGCTGGAGGGTGCTCAGCACGGCTTCGCCGTCCATGACGACCCCGCGTACCTGCACCCGCAGTCGCAGGCGTGGCAGCGGGAGGTGATCGAGCGGGTGAGCGCTTTCCTGACCAGTTAGGCCCGGGTCAGGCCGCTGCCAGCTCGCGGAGGCGCTGGCGGAACTCTCGTACGGGCGGACGCCGGTCGTACGGCGCGAGGTGGTCGGCGGTGCGGTGGAGCTCGGCGAGGACCTGCCCGAAGCGGGCGCCGGCGGCGAGCGCCAGGGCCTTCATCGCGGCAGCGGCGGCCTCGTCCGGTTCGCCGGCCGCGACCAGAGCGCCGGAGTACTGGGCGGTGAAGAACGCCCGGTCGCGGGGCGCGAACACGGCGCTGACGAGGTGTTCGCCGAAGAGGCTGACGGCCCGCTCGTTCTGGCCGGCTTCGCGGTAGCAGATCGCGCTCTGCACGATGAGGCGCTCGCTGGTGTAGGCGTCGCCGAGCGGGCCGGTGCAGGTGGCGGGCCCGCTCGCCGGGGCGGCCTGGTCGAGCGCGTGGTGCGCCTGGTCGAGTGTGCGGACCACCTCCTCGACGCGGGCGCCGGTCAGGGCCAGCGCCCGGGCCTGCTGCTGGAGCGCCTCGGCGCGGGGCCTGGGCGGCAGCGTCCAGGGGCCGGTGGTGGCGGCGCGGGCGAGGTCGAGCATCCGGGCCGGATCGGTGCGGTCGGTGGCCTGGGCCTGGCGGAGCAGGACGTAGGCGTGCATGGCGCCGTCGCCGGTCAGCGTCGCCCACTCCGTCGCCTGGTGGTGCCAGTACGCGACGGCCGGTGCGCCGGCGCCGGCGTCGCGATGGAGCCAGGCCGCGAGCTCGGCGCCCCGGGCGCCGAGGACCAGGAGCTCGCGCCGTAGACCCCCGGCTGCGGTGCGGGCGGTGGAGTTGATCGCGGCGAGGATGCCCAGCACGGTGGGCAGCGCCTCGCGCGGGCCGGCGAGCCCGTCGGCGCGGGCGGCATCGTCCAGCGCGGTCCGCAGGTGGCCGAGGATTTCACCCTCGCCGCGGCTTCGGGCGCCGTGGGCGGCGGCGGTGAGGTGTTCCAGGGCCGCGAGGTCGAGCACCGGCGCCACACCCGCCAGGCCCAGGAACGTCCGTCGGCGCACGTGCTCCTCCAGATGTCGTCCGCTCCCGCTCGGGCGCCGTCCGGAGGGCCGGACGGGCCGTCGAAAGCCGAGGTCGTCAGGCGGGCAGCCGAACATCGACTTCAGGACGCTCCGGGCGTCGCGGTTGGGCCAGGTCGACTCGCCCGACTCCCACCGCCTCACCTGCCGCACCGAGATCCTGGCCCGCTCGCCCAGCTCGCGGGCCGTCTCGTCGTACGCGGCGGCGAAGTCCTCCTGGGTATGCCAGCCGTGCTCGATGCGGGCGGCAACGAAGCGCCAGTTGGCGACGGCGTGTTCGGGCATGGGCACCCCCGGAATCCAAGACCACCACGGTAGCCACCACGGCGACCGTGAGCGAGGGGACGGTACCTGCCCGTCACGGTGTCCGGTGATGCGTCCGGTGATCCGGCCTCGACCCGGGCGCCAGGCGGCGGTGAACTGTGAGCACCGGACCGGCCCGCCCGGCCGAGTCCCCCACCCCCTCTACCCAGGAGGACTGCGCCATGAAGACCACCCCCCAGACGAAGACCCCGGCCGCCACGCTCGACCCGAAGAAGGTCGCCGCGCTCCAGGCGAAGGTCGCCCGGCTCGTCGGCACCGGCGCGCTGGCCGCCGCCCCGCACACCTACCACCACTGAGGACCTCCGGGAGGGCGGGACGGCCGGGGCCATCCCGCCCTCCCGGGCCCTGAAGCCCCGACCCCGAACACATCAAGGAGGCAACCCCGTGGACACCCGCCTGGAGCTGACGTTCCTGGGCCACCAGACCTGGCTGGTCCAGGGCGGCGGCCACCGCGTCCTGATCGACCCCGTCCTCGAGGAGACGTTCGGCCTGCCCGGCCGGGCCGAGTGCCGGGTGTGGCCGCCGCGCCGGATCGACGCCGGCCTGATGCCCCGCCCGGACGCCGTCGTGCTCACCCACGAGCACCTCGACCACTTCCACCTGCCCTCCCTGGACCTGCTCGACCGCCAGGTACCCGTCTACACCGGCCCCCTGCTGCCCGCCCCTGTCGAAGAGGCGATCGTCCGGCTCGGGTTCACCGTGCGCCGGGTCGACCACACCGCACCGATCGAGCTGGGCGACCTGCGCGTCACCCTCTACCCGGCCGGTGCCCGGACGCTGTTCTGGGAGGACCGGGTGGTCCAGCCCTGCCTGCGCGTCGGCGACGGGCCGGCGGTATTCATCGCGGTGGACGCCGATCCCTCCGACCTGTACCTGCAGCAGATCGCCGAGGGCGCCCAGCCCGTGCCTCGGATGGCCGTGGTCTCCAACAACTCCCAGATCGTGCCGCCCGGCATGCCCGCCTCCTCGGCCAACCTGCTCCCCGGCGTCGACGGAACCCGCCACAAGACCGGCCTGAGCGTCCTCAACCAGCTGCTGCTGGACGTCCTCGCCCCACTCGACGGTGTCCAGGACGTGGCACTGTGCGGCAACGGCTTCCTGCCGCCAGGCTCGCCGCACGGCCCGTTCCTGTACTCCGACCACCCGAAGATGGCCGCGGCCGCCAACGGCCTGCAGAATCTCTTCCCCGTGCACGGCCCGCGCCCGGGCGAGCGGCTGACCGTCCCCGGCTCACCCGCGCAGGAAGTGACGTCCGACCAGGTCGGCTGGGTGCGGATCGACGACGACGTCGAGTACGAGGAACTCATCGCGCACGCCGCGTTCCTCGCCGACCCCGGCACGGTCCAGCTGATCCCGCTCGCCGAGCCGCCCGCCGACCAGGACCAAGCCCTCGTCGACGTCCGGGCCGCGCTCCCGCGGCTGGGCCGCAAACTACTGGCCACCGCCGCCGGCATGCTGGCGTGCAGCATCCACGAGTACCTCTCCGGTCCGCTCGGCCCCCACCGCGCGGTGCTGCGGCTCAAGGACGGCCCCGGCGGTGAACTCCTGCAGTTCGCCTGGGACGTCACCTGCGCCGACTTCGTCCAGGTCGAGGCCACCGGCCGCGAGGAGGCGATGGCCGCCTACCCGTTCGGCGCCGAGTTGTTCTTCCAGGACTACCTCGCCCTGCTCCAGGGCCGCCTGCAGGTGTGGGACGTGGCCGGCGGCGCGATGGAGTGCTGGCACATCGGCCGCCCGCTGGACAGCCTCGTCTATGCCTTCTTCGGCATCTACGGCGAGCACCAGCGCCCCGACCTCGCCGCCCTCTCCTACGCCACCATGGCCGCCGGCATCACCGTCCCGGCGGGCACCCGGTGACCACCGGACCGGCCACCGCCGCCGAGGCGCTGACGGGCCTGGCCCGCATCCGCCCGGCAGGATGGCTGGCCACCCCGATGCCCACCGACCCCGCAGCCCTGCTCGTACGCGCCCGCCGGACGCTCGCCGCCGACCACCCAGGCATGAACGGCAGGGTCAGCGTGATCAGCGCCCGGTACACCGCCGCCGTGTTCGCGGTGCACCGGCAGCCGCCGCAGGGCACGCTGGCCCTCAAGCTCCACGCCGATGCGGCCGCCTACGCCGGGGAGACGCTCGCGTACGCCCTGCTGGCCGGCACCACCCCCGTCGCCCGGCTGCACGCGGAGGCCGAGGAGTCGCTGTCACTGCTGCTTGAGTACCTGCCCGAGCCCGCCGACTGGAGCGGGCCGAAGATGCCCACGGTGCTGGCCGAACGCGTCGCCGCCGTACACACCGCCTCCCTGCGGCTGCCCGCCGAGGCCGCCGAGGCGATGGCCGACTACACCCTCGCCGCCCTGCTCGAAGCCCCGGCCCCGGCCTGGATCGCCGACCCGGCCGCCTACGGCGAGGTGCTGGCCGCGCACGCGGACGCCTACGGCTCCGGCCTGGTGCCGCTGGGCCACCTTGACCTCAAACCCGAGCACCTGCGCCGGCGCCCGGACGGCGAGGCGGTGCTCCTCGACGTGGAGAGCGTGCGCCCCGACGTGACCGGGCTGATCGACCTGGTGACCCTGCCCGCCGTCCTGCGCCAGGCCGGACACGAACTCGGCCCGGACCGGGTACTGGGCCTGTACCTGGACGCCACCGCCGCCCGCGGCGGCAACTGGACAGCCGACTCACTGAAGACCGCGCTACGCGCCTACGCGGCGGCCACCGGACTGGAGAGCCTGCACGGCCTGGACCGGTGAACGCCGACGGCCCGATGCCCTGCTGACCAGCAAGGGTCCAGCGGGGCACCAGGCCGTCGACGCGTTCTACGGGCCTTCGATACCGACGACCGTGCCGAACGGGTCGCGCAGCTGGGCGATGCGCCGACCCGGCTCGATCTCCAACGGCCCGCGGTGGTGCTCGCACCCGGCCGCCAGCAGCCGCTCCCGGACCTGGTCGACGTCGTCCACGCCCCAGTACACGACCGGGCTGCCGCCCCGGGGGTTGCGCTCGTCGTCCACCGGATGGAAGCCGACCTCGACCCCGCCGATCTCCACCCAGGCGTAGACCGCCCCGATGTCGCTGACATCCATCTTCACAGGGACGTCAAGGAGTTCACCCCACCACCGGGCCGACGCCTCAGGGTCCACGGCGAAGGTCATCACGGTACGCACACCGGTGAACAAGACCCACCTCCACAGGCTGTCACTGACCGGTACACCGTCCGCACCAGTCTGTCACGATAGGCCCAGCTCCTTGACACCTGAACAGACAAGCCCCGATCCAGCCCTCGGCCGACTGGTCAAGAAATGGCAAAGCCGCCAGAACGGTGCAGGTCGCGAAGGGTCTTCCCCGCAGGCGCGGGGGTCAGCCGGTCACCTTGCCCACTAACTTGCTCCGCCGTGGGTCTTCCCCGCAGGCGCGGGGGTCAGCCGCCGGGCGCCGAGTCGCGGTTCGGGTACATGGGGTCTTCCCCGCAGGCGCGGGGGTCAGCCGCCAACCGATGAGCATCGACCTCGACCAGATCCGTCTTCCCCGCAGGCGCGGGGGTCAGCCGCCGCTCGGCGGGTCCTTCCAGATCGACCGCGTGTCTTCCCCGCAGGCGCGGGGGTCAGCCGGAGATCAGCTTGTCCTTCAGCCAGCCGCCCATGTCTTCCCCGCAGGCGCGGGGGTCAGCCGGCGAACTGTGCATCCGCCAGCATCAGGTGCTTGTCTTCCCCGTAGGCCCGGGAGTCAGCCGTTCAACGGCAGCAGTACCAGCCTGCTGAAGACATCTTCCCCGCAGGCGCGGGGGTCAGCCGGTGGCGTGGAAGCGGTCGCCCACGACCGCTTCGTCTTCCCCGCAGGCGCGGGGGTCAGCCGCCGTACTTCGCGCAGTACCCGGCTACCCAGGTGTCTTCCCCGCGAACGCGGGGGTTAGCCGCAGCTGCTCGACCTCGGTCTCGGACAGCTCGGGTCTTCCCCGCGAACGCGGGGGTCAGCCGTTGTTGGTCTGCTGGGCTGCGGCGCGGGTCGCGTCTTCCCCACGAGCGCGGGGGTCAACCGTCGACCAGGCGGCCGATGTCGGGCTGGCTGGTGTCCTCCCCGCAGGCTCGGCGGTCAGCGGATCGGGACGCTTTGCGTGCCCTGCCGGCCGGCGAATTCGGTGGCCATGGCTTGGGCCGTACGGAATGCTGACGGGCGTGATCGAGCGGGAGGCTGCGGTTCGGGTCGTCGAGGAGCAACTGGACAAGGAGTACCGGAGGCAGCGGGCTTCAGGTGTGGAGGCGCGGCGCATGGCTGTGGTGAGCGTCGAGGAGCACGATCTGGTCTGGATCGTCTACTGGTCGTCCGAGGAGTTCGCGCGCACCCGGGATCCGGAACTCGTGCTCGGGGGTGCGGGGCCGTACCTTGTCGATCGCGTCGACGGGGGTCTGCACGGGATCGGCGTCGTCTCTGCGATGAACGGCGCGTGGGAGGACGACTACCGGGCCCGGGTACGCGGGATGCCGGTACGTACCACCGTGGATGATCTAGATGATGTGATTCGCGGTAGAGCCGCCACACATGGGCACCTGCACGCTGTGCGGGCCATCCGTCAGATCCTGCCCGTTCTGTCGCCTGCCGAGGCCTTCGAGTACGTGCGCGCCTTACTGGACGGCGGTGCCCCGGCACGCCTTGTGGCCATCGCCACCGAGGAGCTCGTAGAGCCCCTCAACCCAGTACTTGCTGTGAAGACCATCAGGACGGGTTCACGCAGCCGCCCCGACTGACGTCGGTAGTCGGCCGCAGCCAGGCGCCGGACCTGTTGCCCTGTCGGCCTCCCGGTGCGCGAAGGCTTCTCCCCGAACGTGAGGGGGTCAGCCGGCGATGAGGGCGGCCCTGGTGCACTTTCGCCGATGGGGGTCCGTTGCCGGCCGTCGATCTTTGCGGAGCCCGGCGGGCAACGGAAGCTGAGCACAGCCTCGCCGACGTCTGCCACGATGGACGCTGCTCCTTGACACCTCAACAGGCCAGCCGCCAACTCGTGCTGCTCGACAGCCTGGTCAAGAAATGGCAAAGCCGCCAGGACGGTGCAGGTCGCGAAGGGTCCTCCCCGCGAGCGCGGGGGTCAGCCGGAGCCGCCACATGACCACCCTCACCCTCATCGGTCCTCCCCGCGAACGCGGGGGTCAGCCGATGAACGCCATGGCCTGGCCGACCTTGTTGTCGTCCTCCCCGCACCCGCGGGGGTCAGCGGGGCCGACTGGTCCGAGGAGTCCGGCCGGGTCTTCCCCGCGGGGCCACCGCGACGTCCGCTCCCAGCTCGGCCTGGAACAGGAGTGACCTACGAGATCGTCTGGGACGAGCCCGCCATCAACGCGGCCGCCCGGTTCCTGAAGGACGACGACACAGGCCTGCGCCTGGTGATGGACGCCGTCGACCTCCTCGCCGCCGACCCCAGACCCACGGGATCCGCCCCGTACGGATCCCCCGACCTGCGCCGCATGCACGTCGGCCCCTACCGCGTCATGTACGAGATCACCGAACACACGATCACCATCGTCGTCCTCCACCTCGGCCGCCTCGCCTGACCAGCAGCAACCACCAAACCCCCGACACCACCAGCCACCCACCAACCACGCCAACTGGATGCGGCCGACGGTCCCGCTCCCGCGCAGGCGGGGGTCAGCCGGACATCGGCCTGGTGGACTCCGGTCGGCTTTCTCGGGCATGGGCAAGCCGGCCGTGGCGAGGGCCGCCTGATCGATGAGGCCGACGTGCTGCCGTCTGAGCGGGGGCCATACCTCGTCGCGGCTGGGAACCCGCCCCCCTTCCCCACGACCGATCGCGAAAACACGACACGGCCTCGCCGACGTCTGCCACGATGAGCGCTGCTCCTTGACACCTCAACAGGCCAGCCCGCAGTGTGCCGCTCGACAAGTGGTCAAGAAATAGCAAAGCCACCAGAACATTGCAGGTCGCGAAGGGTCCTCCCCGCAGGCGCGGTGGTCAGCCGTCCCACGAGTCGGCGTTGATCAGCTCCGAGGGGTCCTCCCCGCAGGCGCGGGGGTCAGCCGGTCGGCGCGGGGCGCGGGGGGACCGGGGGGACGTCCTCCCCGCAGGCGCGGGGGTCAGCCGACTTCGGCCCGGAGCCTGCCCTTCCCCGCGCCCGTCCTCCCCGCGCAGGCGGGGGTCAGCCGGGCTTGAACGATGGGCCGGCGCCGATCCCGTCGTCCTCCCCGCGCAGGCGGGGTCAGCCCAAGTGCACCAGGAGTTCTTGCCGATGCCGATCTGTTGCCGACCTTACGGAGCCCGGTCGGCAACGGAAGTCGAGCGCGGCGTCACCGACGTCTGCCACGATGGGCGCTGCTCCTTGACACCTCAACAGGTCTGCCCGGATCCTTGCTGCCCGACAGGATGGTCAAGAAATGGCAAAGCCGCCAGAACGTTGCAGTTCGCGAAGGGTTCTCCCCGCAGGCGCGGGGGTCAGCCGGCGACGGGGCACCGGACCTGTTCGCGCTGTGGGTTCTCCCCGCAGGCGCGGGGGTCAGCCGGCCCCGCGCTCCCGATGGCCCGGCCGCCCGCAGTTCTCCCCGCAGGCGCGGGGGTCAGCCGATAGTCGGCGGATCGACGATTCTGCGGTGGTCGTTCTCCCCGCAGGCGCGGGGGTCAGCCGATCATCGGGTCGCGCGCGAGCAGAGAGACGACGTTCTCCCCGCAGGCGCGGGGGTCAGCCGGGCCCGCCCTCCGCTGCAGAAGAGACGGGCCCGTTCTCCCCGCAGGCACGGGGGTCAGCCGCAGGCGCTGCTGGTCCTGGGCGTCGGCGGCGGGTCCTCCCCGCGAGCGCGGGGGTCAGCCGGCCACCAAGGTCCACATGATCCTCGACATGCTGTCCTCCCCGCGAGCTCGGGGGTCAGCCCGACAGGGGCCCCGTGGCTACCGGCGGACGGCCGTTCACTCCGCAGGCGCGGGGGTAGCTGGTGGTTCAGTGCTCCCGACAGGGCGGGTGGAACATGATCACGCCAGGGTGACGTGCGTGCCGCCTTCTGCCAGGACGCTGAGGGTCGCGGCGAACAGGTCGTAGGACCGGCCGTCCGGGGTCAGTACTTGGCTCAGGTGCTCGTGTGCGGTCACGGCGTCGCGCCAGAGCAGGGTCGCGGGAGCGGTGTGGCCGAAGGTGCCGCGCAGGCAGTCGACGAGGGCGTCCAAACAGCCGCCGAAGTAGCCGCCCGACCCGTTCACCGCCTCGCCGAGGGCCAGGTAGAGGCCCGGTTCTTCGGTGATGTGTCGGCCGTCGAGTATGTAGGCGTGACCAGCCGGCCGATCGCGGAAGGCGTGCCAGCAGCCGCGTTCACGGACGAGGTCGAGCCAAGCCCTGCGGCGTCGGGTGTCGAGTCCTGCCCAGGCGCCGGGGGTGTCCGGCGGCCCGGTGAACCACCGCTCCCAGACGGTCCGGGCGTATGCGGGAACAGGTGTGAAGAGCTCTCCGTCGAGCTCCAGGTCGATCAGCGCTGTCCCGCAGGAGGACGGGCGCCAGGCGCTGACTTCGGCCCACAGCAGTCGATCGGTGAGCGGCTCGCCCCGGTCGTCCCGTATCTCCAGGGCGGCCTGCTCCAGGTCCAGCGCCTGCCGGGTGCCCTTCCTCAGCGCCGCCAGCAGTTGCTCACTCGGGGCGAGCCCCCGAAGGACGAGCGGCGGCGCCGACTGCTTCGCCGGCAGGACACGCGCGAACTCCCCGCACGAACCCAGCCACCGATGCCCGTCGTGCACTCGGACCGGGCCTCTGTGTCCCTCGGGAGGTCCTTCGTAGTCGTCCAGGCCGGTGAGCACGAGACTGTCCGCCCCGGAGCGCCCACCCAGACTCTCCGCGTCCTCCAAGAGCCAGGGACCGAGCGCCTTGTCCTCAGGCACCAGCCACACCCGGCTGCCAACCCAGCCGCGCACCTCTGCCTGTGGAACCCAGCCGAACAGCTCGTAGGTCCCGCGCCGGGGATCCCCGAACAACCCTCCCACCTCGGCACCGACGCCCCAGGCATGGCCATGCTCCGTCTCGACCAGCGTGTACCGAGCCCGCCTACACTCCTTCTCGCCCCCATGCACGGCCGACATCATGCCCGCACTGGGCCCTCACCACGAAGCCCTTTTCCCACCACCGCTCCTGCTGTCCTCGTCCTCCTGCGGGCACAGGGAGAACGCCGGGCGCGCGACCGGGGCAGCTGGACCCGGCCGGACGGTCTCTGGTGGAAGCGGACCCTCGTGTCGTCGCCGCCTGCCACGATGGAGACTGCTCCTTGACACCTCAACAGCCCAGCCCGAATTGAGCCGCTCCGCAGGCTGGTCAAGAAATGGCAAAGCCGTCAGAACGGTGCAGGTCGCGAAGGGTCCTCCCCGCGAGCGCGGGGGTCAGCCGCCGAGAAGGAGCAGCGCGAACGCGAGGCGGAGGTCCTCCCCGCGAGCGCGGGGGTCAGCCGTTCTTGCGGGACGTGCGGACGATGCCGCCGCCGTCCTCCCCGCAGGCGCGGGGGTCAGCCGACCAGCGCGGACATCTACAAGGGCTGTTCACGAGTGGGGATGACCTGGACCGACTACACCCTGGTGAAGGTCGCTTCCCAGGGTGGTGGAGATCGTTTCCGTGTGTGACAGCGTGCCGAAGTCCGCCTGGTCCCGGCCCCTGGGTCACTCGGCCGGTGCGCGGGCCGAAGGGCCCCGGTCGCTCAGGTTCCGCCGGGTTTGCCCGTCGAGACCAGCAGGAGGACGGACGAGCCCGGTGCCACTGGTTCTGCGCCGCCCCGGGGCTGACTGCTGATCACCTGCCCGGCGGGAGCGTTCCAGTCCGTGTGACGCATGATCGTGCAGCTCAGTCCGAGTCCGCGCAGCAGGCTTCCGGCCTGTTCGACCGGCATGCCGGCCAGGTCCGGCAGCGCGATACCCGCTCCCGCGGTCTGCTCCTGCTCCTGTGTCGGAGTCGCATCGGCGCTTCCGCTCTTGGGGGTGCCGGTGGCGAGCGGGGTGCACACCCCGTTCGTCGGTGGGGACAGGGACGGGGAGGCGCCGGGCGCGGGCGGCACGGGCTTCAGCACGAAGAACCCCACCGTGGCACACGCCAGCACGCAGCACGCCGCAGCGGTGCCGAGGATCGCCCGGCGGGTGCGGCTGCGGCTGACGGCTCGCTCGATCGCGGCCGCGTCGACGACCGGCGCCGTCGGCCCGTCGGCGAAGGAGGCCACCGCGGCACGCAGCTCGGCTTCGAGGCCCGGCTCGAACGGGGCCGGTCCGGACGACGTGTTCCTCACTTCGTACCTCCGAAAGCGGCCGACGGCGTGTGCGGCGCCTGGGCGCCCGATATGGAATCGCGCAGCTTGGCCAGGCCGCGGGCGAGCTGGGACCTCACCGCACTCGAAGAGATGTCCAGGACGTCGGCGACCTGCCGGGCGTCCAGATCGTGCAGGTAGTACAGGACCACCACGCTGCGCATGCCCATCGGCAGCCCGAGCAGTGCCTCGATCAGTTCCGCGCGCAGATCCACCTGCCCGAACCGGTCCCGGGGGTCGGCCGTCTCGGGCACCCCCGACAGCCCGGGGCGCTCGCCCCGGCGCGACAGCCGCCGCCAGCGGTCGTTGGCCAGGTTGACCAGCACTTTGCGCACGTACGCCTCCGGCGAGTCCGCCACCGCGACCTTCCGCCACTGTCGGCACGCCCGCTCCAGCGTCTCCTGCACCAGATCCTCGGCCACGTGCACGTCACCGGTCAGCGCATACGCGGTGCGGAACAACGCTCCCGACCGCTGTGCGACGAACTCCGTGAATCCGTTGCCCGGACCGCTCCTGCGAAACCTCACCCGCCGACCTCCTCTCCTCGTCCCGTCCCGATCACTGCCCCCATGACGGCGGAACGGGGCCGGGTGCTGCACCGAGCCGCCGGCAGTGACGTGAATCACAGCCGGGACGGAAGGGTGTCCCAGGACCTCGCGCCGCTGCCGCCCGGTCTTCCCTGCGAGCGCGGGGGTCAGCCGTTCTTCAGGTCCGCCTCGGTGAACTGGCCGACGCCTTCCCCGCGAGCGCGGGGGTCAGCCGCTGAAGAACCTCCTGCGCGCCGGTCCTGCGGCGTCTTCCCCGCGAACGCGGGGGTCAGCCGGAGAAGCGGAGCACTCCGTGGGCCTCCCGGCCGTCTTCCCCGCAGGCGCGGGGGTCAGCCGCGGTGACGACCACGGTTCCCGAGGCGACGGTGGTCCTCCCCGCGGGCGCGGGGGTTCAGCCGGCCGCCCAGGGCGCCGTCTTCCGCGCCAAGCAGTCCTCCCCACGCCGGCGCGGGGGTCAGCCGGAAGAACTGAATGCCAGCTATAGCCAGAGCCAGTCCTCCCCGCGCAGGCGGGGGTCAGCCGGTGAGGGGGGTCTGGGTGTGCACGGCAGCCTCGTCCTCCCCGCGCAGGCGGGGGTCAGCCGGTGAGGGGGGTCTGGGTGTGCACGGCAGCCTCGTCCTCCCCGCGCAGGCGGGGGTCAGCCGTTGGTCCTGGACTGCAACGGCGCCTACATGGCGTCCTCCCCGCGGGCGCGGGGGTCAGCCGGGTGTGTCCCGCCGAGAACGGCGAAGGCCGGTGTCCTCCCCGCGGGCGCGGGGGTCAGCCGCCGCTGCACCGCTCCGGCATGGACAGGGCGGTGTCCTCCCCGCGGGCGCGGGGGTCAGCCGTCCACCGGCCACAACCGCCCCTTGAACCCGCAGTCCTCCCCGCGGGCGCGGGGGTCAGCCGGCGCGTCGGCGGGCGTGGTCGGCGGGGTCGTTGTCCTCCCCGCGCAGGCGGGGGTCAGCCGGTCTCCACCAACACCGCCCTGCTGGCACGCACGTGCTCCCCGCGCAGGCGGGGGTCAGCCGCCACCATCCACCTCAAGATCACCACCCACCTCGTCCTCCCTGCGCAGGCGGGGGTCAGCCGTACTCGGGGCCATTGTTGCGTCGGGCGGCAGCGTCCTCTCCGCAGGCGCAGGGGTCAGCTGCGGGCCCACGTCGGGCTGCTGACCCGGCGCCTGTCCTCCCCGCGAGCGCGGGGGTCAGCCGGCGACAGCGCGCCGGACCTGTTCGCGCTGTGGGTCCTCCCCGCGAGCGCGGGGGTCAGCCGGTCAGCTCCTCCACGAGGGAGGGCCCGTAGTCGTGCTCCCCGCGCAGGCGGGGGTCAGCCGGCGCTCCACCAGCTCACCCCGGCCGCGCCCACGTCCTCCCCGTGCAGGCGGGGGTCAGCTGGCCCGGACGCTGGGTGCGTCCGGGCCTTCGGCGGTCCTCCCCGCAGGCGCGGGGGTCAGCCGGACACGGCGGGCGACTGACCGTCACGCCGCGGGTCCTCCCCGCAGGCGCGGGGGTCAGCCGGCCCTCCTCCAGGGGGCCGGGATCCGCTACCGCGACGGGGTCCTCCCCGCAGGCGCGGGGGTCAGCCAACCTCACGCCGGGGACCATCACCAACGCCACGGTCCTCCCCGCAGGCGCGGGGGTCAGCCGGTGAAGGCGCTCGCCCTGCTCCCGGACGGCGTGTCTTCCCCGCGAGCGCGGGGGTCAGCGCATGGAGGCCAGGGCCTCCATGCGCTCGCGGGTGTCCTCCCCGCGCCTGCGGGGAGGACACCAGAGCGGAGCAGAGAGGAGGGGCACCGGGGACTTGCCCTCCAGGCGGGCCAACAGAGGAGTCAGGAGAAGAACGTCCCCAGCGCGTTCTGAAGGAGGGGCCCGAGAAGAGTCGCCACGGTCTGCGCTGCCGTCCAGAGCTTCGCCCACCGAGTGCCGCCAGCATGAGCGATGGTGGCCCCGACAGGGGCGAGTCCGTCGGGGTGAGTCGGCTGTGGCTCGGTTTCGGCCGGGGCAGGGGCCTGGTTGGCAGGGGTCAGCTCCAGGGACATTGTCCTCTGCATGGTGATCTTGGCCGAACCCTGGAGCGCTCCGTCAGGTGTGATTGTGCTGCCCTCGGAAAGCTGGATGGAGATCCTCTCCTCAAACTTGACCGCGTTCATTCAATTCTCTTTCTATGGGTCTCCGGCGGACGGAGACGGATCCTCGTGAAGGCAGAAACCCCCACACCCAAAGGGGGGTGCAGGGGTTTCGGGGCAACAAAAAAGGCCCCTGGGGAATCCCAGAGACCTGACGCATAAAAAATTTAAGATACACCTATCCCCTGGATAAATCCGTGTCGAGCGAACGGATTGGGGATGGTTGAGCATGAATTAGCCTCCCAATGAGAGGCCGGCTGCTCAATCAGCGGTGCATCACTATCTCTACCGTTTCAAAATTTCCATCACTCTATCAGCTGTGGGGTCGTCAGTCCAGCTCGCCAATGGCTGACATGACGTCCAACAGGCACGCCACAGCGCTCCACCCAGACCTGTCCACCCACACAGGCTCGGCCACCTCGACCCCGGCTACAACGGCCAAGACGGACACTGCAATAGACGCGAGCGTGCCATGCGGGTGCCCAGCTCAGTCTGGTCTTCCCGTGAACTGGGGGTCAGTCATGCCGGGCGACATCGGTGCGCGAGTGCAGGGGTCAGTTGGCGGCATCGTGACGGACGGCGATCTGGACGGCGCCCTTCTCGCAGGCGCGTGGTTCAGCCGGTCTGGGGAGGATCGGGTCGGTCTGGGGGCTCCGCCCCACGAGCGGCCGCCGCCCTAACATCCTGCTGGCCTCTCCGCCCCTGCGGGATTTTTGGTTTCTCAGAGGACGTCCTGCTTGAATGCGGGGTGGTTCATGGTTTGTGCCAGGTTATGGTACTTTCGCCCGTTGCTCGCTTCGCGAGGTTCGAGATCATCGCGAGGCGGATCATGCTCTCGGAGTGCTCGGGTTTGGTCTCGTAGTCGCGGGCGAGTCGGCGGTGCATCATGATCCAGCCGAAACTCCGCTCGACGACCCACCTGCGCGGCACAACGGAGAAGCCCTTGACCTGGGTGTTTCGGGGAACGACGTCGACGTCGATGCCGAGCTTCGCTCCGTGCTCGATGGCCTGGGTTTTGTAACCGGTGTCGACCCAGGCTTTGGTGATCGTGGGATGCGACGCTGCGAGTTGGGTGAGGAGCTGTTTCCCGGCGTCGTTGTCGGAGACGCTCGCGGCGGTGACCATCACGAGTATGAGCAGGCCGAGGGTGTCGACGACGATGCTGCGTTTGCGGCCGACGATCCTTTTGCCGGCGTCGATGCCCTGGGTCCCGGCCGGCACGCTGGGCGCGGTTTTCACGCTCTGGGCGTCGATCACGCACGCGGTCGGTTCGGGGTCCCGGCCTTCCTTCTCCCGCACCAGGCGGTGCAGTCGGATGCCGATCCTTTCGATCGTGCCGTCCGCGGTCCATGCGCTGAAGTGCGAGAACACGGTGGTGTGGGGTGGGAAGTCGTGCGGAAGGTAGCGCCAGGCGATGCCGGTCCGGTTGACGTAGAGGATCGCGTTCATGACCTCCCGCAGATCGGTGACCCTGCCGCCAAGGTTGAGCGAGGTCTTCTGGCGCTCGGTGCGCCAGGCGGTGAGGATCGGCTCCACCAGGGTCCATCGGGCGTCGGACAGGTCGCTCGGATACGCTTTGCGCTGCGACTGGATCGTCATAACTCCACTGGTACATCCGGGAGTTGGTAATGCCTATCACTCGCCCGAGTGAACCGGACACGGGCAATGCGGACCTTTTCGAGCCGGACAGGAGCTTCTGGGCTGAAACGGGATGAACTGGAGGCGCGTGGATACCAGAGGAGTGAGGAAATAACCGGCAAGCGCCTCAGAAAGGGACTCTTCAGGCAGGGCCCAAACCATCCCAAACCTGCACGTTGGCGGCGCGAACATCCTCTCCGGGTCGGGGTCAGCCGCAAGGCCAGGACACCTGGCTGCGCCCGACCTCTTCCTCCCATGGGATCGGCTCGGCCGGACGGATATCGTCCTGGCATGACACAAGAGTTCGATCTTGCCGCGTCTCTTGCCGGAGGCGTCGAAGGCCGCAGCGGTGCATGGAGCTTCATTCAGGACTTCGCGGCCCATTGGACCAGCGCCCTGAAGACCGGCGACGGTTGGGCGGAAGCGGACTTGGCCGTGGCGGAGGAGAGGCTGGGCGTCCGGCTGCCGACGGCGCTGCGGGAGGCGTATCTGCTGTTCGGACGCCGCCGGGATCTCACCAGCAACCACGATGTGCTGCTCAGCCCGGCCGAGCTGTATGTGGACGATGCGAAGGAGGCCCTGGTCTTCCGACACGAGAACCAGGGGGCCGCTTCCTGGGGCATCCTCCTCGACGACGTCCGGGAGGACGACCCTGCCGTGTTCATCCGGGCCGACCTGGCCGACAAGACCGCCGAGCGGTGGGAGGGCTGGCTGGAGCGTCTCTCCCTCTGCTTTGTCGAGATCGTGATGTCCGAGTCACTGCAGGCAGACGGAGAGCCTTGCGACTTCCTTGACCCTGATGAGGGGAGTATCGAACTGCTGGAGCAGAACTGCGTGCAGCTGCCGTTCCCGGCCTATCCCATCGGAGAAGAGGAGCACGGGAATCGCTGGTTCCTGGGCCAGGACGTCCTTCTGCGCGACGACGACGGCCTGGCCGTCCTGGCTCGGGCCCGGACACCTGAAGCCCTCAACCGCATGCGTGACCTGATTCCGGGCGACTGGCTCAACGACTACCGCTGAATGCTCCTGGAACTTCTACCGAACCAGTTCCTCCCCGCGCAGGCGGGGTCAGCTGACTGCCGTCCAGGCCCACACCGACCGGCTCCAGTCCTCCCCGGGCTGTTCACGAGTGGCTTTGACCAGGAAATATCCGAGCGCGTTGAAGATCGCTTCCCATCGTCTTGGTGATCGCTTCCCGAGTCGTGGCCCTGTCGGTGATCCTGTACGGATGCTGCTTCCCGAGACCGCCGCACAGACCGAACTGATCGAAGTGGTCCGCATCACCGCACCGACGGACTCGGGCACCCTGGTTGGCGATGTTCTGGAGATCTGGGTGGAGGACCAGGCTCGGGAGGTGCTGAACCTGGTGGCCGAACTGCCGGGCGACGAGTTGCATCGGTGCTTCGTGCCCGGCTACGGCATTCGGGCTCACAGCTCCGCCGATCTCCTCTTCGAGATCGCGTTCTGCTTCCGCTGCCACGGTGCCCTTCTCCTGGGGGCCGGCGTCCCGGCCGGGCTACGGCGCATCCAGGGCTTCGATCCAGACAGTGGGCCCGGGCGCGAACTTCTCGAACGCTTCCGTGCCTGCGCCGGGAGGGTCGGCGAGTAGTCGGCGAACCTGGTGGGTGCCAGCACGTCGGGCACACTGTTGACGGTGCTCGGAGCACGGCCGACGCGTTGATCTGACCCTATTCCGCGTAGAGCTCTGCCAGGCGGGGCAGCCGGCGGCTCAGCTCGTCGTCGTCCTCGAAGTCGAAGCCCCATTCCGGGTCCAGCTCTGGATAGCGGTTGGTGAAGGAGTCGTTGGGGAGCTCCTCGCCGGTTGCGATCTGGTGGGCGTTCCAGGCCATGCCCAGGGCTTCCTCGCACTCGATGTCGATCCCGTCTGCGGCAAAAGCACGGACTGCGGGAAGATCGGCGAGCGCATCGGGATCGCCGATGGCATGCTCGAACGTCTCACGGCCCTGGGTGATCAGCCAGCCGCGGAAGTAGTCGAATCCGTCGTCGGAGCATCCACCGTTGATCACGTAGGCGGCGCCCCACAGGGGGGCTCGGTAGGAGTCGGCCATCAGGCCCCAGAGGATCTGCTGGGCGGCGACGATCTCCTGAACCGGGCGAAGCGCGAGCAGTGCGGTCGCCTGCTCGGCCACAGCGTCACCGTTGTCCGGAGCCGGCACCTGCGAGCGGGCTTCCTCGATCAGCTTCCAGAACTGCTGGGTGTCCATGGCAGCTGAGCATGCCACCGTCCCCTGACAGCCCGGTTCGAACCGCGGTCGACGGGCGGACGCGCGCCGGCTGGAGGTGTCGCGTTGCGTGGCTCGGGTTGAGGCCGCGGGGGCTGCACGGAGTTACGGCAGACATCTGGTCGACAGGATGATCCTCCGTCTTTCCAGGTCGACGGCGAGGATCCGTACAGAGACCTCCTGACCTTCCTGGGCAGCCTGCCCGGCCTCCTTCGCGGGCGAGCCGGAAAGCTCGATGGAAGGCACGAGTCCCTCAACGCAGTGGGCGATGCGGACGAACGCTCCGATCGGCACGGTCTTGGTGACGCGTCCGTTGACGACTTGGCCAATGCGGTCGGCGAAGGCGGGCAGCAGGTCCTCGTGGTGGGCCCACGTGGCGAGCGTGACCCCGACCTGGTGGTTGTGATCGGCATGCCACACGACTTCCCCGGTAACACGCTGGCCGACCGCAGGCAGGTCAAGGCATCTGGGCATGGCGGTGACCCTGGCGAGGCCAAGGGCCTCGGGCTGGCCGTCGATTGCGAGGAACACGCCGAAGGGCTGCCGCCCGACGACCTCGCCTGTGATCCGGGTGCCGATGGGCAGGGCTCGGACGGTTTCGGTCCAGGCTGTGCGGGCGGTGGCTGCTCGGTCCTGGTAGTTCTCCCAAGGCCAGGAGTACTCACTCATGTGCTGATCATGGCAGTCGGGAGTCGTGTCCGTGCTGGTTCGTGCGCCAGCGGTCGGCGAACAGGCAGTCTGCGGGTCGGAGCAAGCCGCCGGAGCCCGTTCCGGGCCCTCGTCCGATCGCGTCCTCCCCGCGAGCGCGGAGGTCAGCCCACGGCAGCGGTGGCGGTCACGGGAGGCTCCTCATCCTCCCTGCGCAAGCGGGGGTCAGCCGGACACCAACGCAATCCTGCGTACTCAGTACACGTCCTCCCCGCGCAGGCCGGGGTCAGCCGAAGTGCACCAGGAGTTCTCGCCGATGGCGGGTCCGTTGCCAACCGTCGATCTTGCAGAGCCGGTGGGCAACGGAAGCCGAGCACGGCGTCACCGACATCTGCCACGATGGGCGTTGCTCCTTGACACCTCAACAGGCCAGCCCAGGGTGAGGCTCCCCGGCAAGCTGGTCAAGAAATGGCAAAGCCGCCAGAACGTTGCAGGTCGCGAAGGGTCCTCCCCGCAGGCGCGGGGGTCAGCCGACCGTCCGGCGCGAGGAGTGCCAGGCCGGTGAGTCCTCCCCGCGAGCGCGGGGGTCAGCCGACGATGACGAACTGGCTGGTGGAGATCAACATGTCCTCCCCGCGAGCGCGGGGGTCAGCCGCAGGCGCTGCTGGTCCTGGGCGTCGGCGGCGGGTCCTCCCCGCGAGTGCGGGGGTCAGCCGGACCGGTTCGAGTAATGGTCACCATCGCGCCAGTCCTCCCCGCGAGCGCGGGGGTCAGCCGGTCACGGTGATGCCGATCGACTCGAGCGAGCCGTCTTCCCCGCGAGCGCGGGGGTCAGCCGATCTCGGCCGCCGGACACACGCACGTGACGGCGTCTTCCCCGCGAGCGCGGGGGTCAGCCGTGGTGGGGGGGGTCGGGGCCGGCGTCGCGATCGAGTCCTCCCCGCGAGCGCGGGGGTCGGCCGCCGTCCGCGTAGGGCTGACCAACTGGAGACTGTCGTCAAACCTCAGCCAACGGCCACTGCGAACACGACTGGTCGAGTTGTCGCAGCAGCAGTTGCGTCGCGGGCTTCGAGAGGCCCGCAGTCAGAGGGGTGTGTCAGAGTCTGCCCATGCTCGAGATCGTGGTGAAGACTGAGAACTGGGAGCGGCACGTCCGTGTGTCCGTCGAGGAGCTGGCCGGATTGGTCCTCCCCGCGGGCGCGGGAGTCAGCCGCATAGTGTGCACACGCTAAGTCTTCCTCGCTTGTCCTCCCCGCGGGCGCGGGGGTCAGCCGCTCGGCCCGCAGCGGCCCGAGGCTCAGTCGTCGTCCTCCCCGCGGGCGCGGGGGTCAGCCGATCGGGTACCGGGGGGTGCGCCGCCACCGGGGCCGACCCCCTGCACCTCGCCCACGTCTTCGCCCTCAGTGCCAGGGCCAGCCTCCGCTACACCGACGCAACCGCCGAGTCCGCCGCAGAACAGACCTGAAGAAAGCCCTGAGCAGCCACTTCAACACCCTGCTGGCAGCACGATCGAGCCGGCGCGGCATCATGTCACCGCAACGACAGAAGCCAGGGGGAACATGTGATCGAGTTCATCGTCCACGACGACCCGGTCGGGCGCGCTCAAAGCAACTACATCGCCCACGCTGACCTGGCCCCCTTTGGGCTGGACGGGCAGAAGGAGCAGTTGTGGCTGAAGCCGCTCAACGACGGGTGTCGACGATCAGGGAATTCCCCACCAGGAGCCGGTCCGGCGTCACGTAATTCCCCACCCGGACGGTCACGTAATTCCCCAGGGGGACGGTGGTCGGCGGGCGTCATGTCCGCTGGTGTCGGGCCTCCCGGATCGGATGATCAGTGCACGACATTCGCCGCTTGGGGTGGTTTGAGCGTTACGTAGTGCTCCATCCAGATTCTCCTGGTTCCCCATGGGCATGCCGGAGTCCGGGTCGAGGGGCCTGGCCATCGCGAAGGTGGACGTGTCCCTCGGTCTCGGACCGAGAGGTCGACGGACGCACCGGATGGCAAGGAGAACATTCACCGTGGTCGACGTCATCGAGATCTACGTCCACTGGTATGCGGGCCGCTCGAAGAGCCAGGTTGCCGCGTCGCTGGGGCTGGATCGCAAGACGATCAGGAAGTACCTGGGGCCGGCGGAGGCTGCCGGGATGACCCCGGGCGGGCCGCCGATGAGCGAGGCGGACTGGGCAAAGCTGATCAAGAACTGGTTCCCGGACCTCGCCGGCCGTCGGCTGAACCAGATCACCTGGCCCGAGATCGACCCGCACCGCGACTACATCAAGAGCCTGCTGGGCACTTCGACTGTCACCGCGATCCATCAACGCTTGCGTGACGAGGGCAAGTTGAAGGCGTCGATCTCGTCGTTCCGCCGCTGGGTGCACGCGAACCTGCCGGACGAGGCGGTCAGGTCCAAGGTGACCGTGCTGCGGGGCGACGTCGAGCCGGGCTCGGAGGCTCAGATCGACTACGGATTCCTGGGGCAGTGGACCAATCCGTCCACTGGCAAGCGGCACCGGATCTGGGCGTTCGTGATGGTCCTGCCCTGTTCGCGGCACATGTTCGTCCGCCCGGTGGTCCACATGGACCAGCACGCCTGGACCGAGGCCCACGTCGAGGCCTTCCGCTACTTCGGGGGCATCCCGCGCCGACTGGTGCCGGACAACCTGCGCACGGGTGTCGACAAGCCCGATCTCTACGACCCGAAGATCAACAAGGCGTATGCCGAACTCGCCACCTACTACGGCGCGTTGGTGGACCCGGCGAGAGCTCTGCATCCGAAGGACAAGCCGCGGGTCGAGCGGCCGATGCCCTACGTCCGCGACTCGTTCTGGAGCGGGCGCCAGTTCACCTCGATCGAGCACATGCAGGCCGAGGCCGTCACCTGGGCAACGAACGTGGCAGGCCGCCGGCAGTGCCGACCCCTGGGAGGAGCCAGTCCGCTGTCGGTCTTCGAGGCCGTGGAGGCCCAGGCCCTGCTGCCACTGCCGAACACGCCGTTCGTGCTCGCCCGCTGGTCCACCGCCACCGTCGGCCCGGACATCCACATCAAGGTCGGCCGCACCCTCTACTCGGTGCCCTGGAAACTGATCGGCCGCAAGGTCGACGTCCGCTCCACCGCCACCATGGTCCAGGTCTTCCACGAGGGCGAGCTGGTCAAGACCCACGCCGCCCTTGACCAGGGCAAACGGACAGACAGGACCGACTACCCGCCGGAGAAGATCGCGTTCCAGATGAAGACGCCGGTCTGGTGCCGCGCCCAGGCGGCCGAGGTCGGGGACGCCTGCCGCGAGGTGGTCGACCAGTTGCTGGAGGTCAACGCGCTCTACCGGCTCCGCGCCGCCCAGGGGATCCTCGGGCTGCGGAAGAAGTACGGCGACCAGCGTCTGGAGGCGGCCTGCACCAAGGCCATCACGGTCGGCGATCCGGCCTACCGCACCATCAAGGGCATCCTGATCGCCGGCACCGAGACCGATCCCGAACCAGAGACCGGCGATGCCGGCGCCGCGGCCTTCCTCCACGGCCCCCAGCAGCTGTTCGCCTCCGCCATCCCCACCCAGACCCAGGACGAGCTCCGCGATGACCATGGTCGCGACGACGCCGGGGAGGCCGTGCGATGAGCGTGATGGACACCGCCCTGCGCGAGTCGCTCAAGACGCTTCGGCTGTCCGGGATGCTGGAGACCCTCGACGCCCGCCTGGCCCAGGCCCACGGCGGCGAGCTCGGACACCTGGACTTCCTCCAGGTCCTCTGCCAGGACGAGATCACCCGACGCGAGACCGTCGCCTTCCAACGGCGTCTGCAGAAAGCGAAGTTCGAGCAGCAGGTCACCTTGGAGGAGTTCGACTTCACCGCCTCCCCGAAGCTGCCCGCGGCCCAGATCCGCGACCTGGCCGCCCTGCGCTGGCTGCACGCAGGCGAGTCCGTCATTCTGTTCGGGCCGGTCGGCGTCGGGAAGACACACGTGGCCCAGGCCCTCGGCCACCTGGCCGTCCGTCAGGGCGCGAACGTCCGCTTCGCCAAGACCAGCCGGATCCTGGCCGATCTGGCCGGCGGCCACGCGGACCGCACCTGGGACAAGCGGGTCCGCGAGCTCGTCCGCCCCGACGTGCTCATCCTCGACGACTTCGCGATGCGCCAGCTGTCCGCCGCCCAGGCCGACGACCTCTACGAGCTGGTCAGCGAGCGGCAGGGCCGGTCCCTGATCATCACCAGCAACCGGGCCCCCAGCGACTGGTATCCGCTCTTCCCCAACCCCGTCGTCGCCGAGTCCCTCCTCGACCGGCTGATCAACACCAGCCACCAGGTCATCATGAACGGCCCCAGCTACCGGCCCAACAAGCGGCCCAAGAACCCGTCCGAGAAGGGAAGTTAGCCACGACCACCCTGCTTCGAGATCAGACGCTCGGCAAGTAGGCATCCTGGGACTGCGGATCCCACAGGACCAAGCGATACTCCCCGGCCAGCTCCTCGATCACCTTGAGCGCGTCGTCACTCTTGGAGGAGAAGCTCAGGTTCATGATCACGTGATCGATGCCGACCGCCAACGGCGTCGACATCCAGGGCGAGTCCGCCGGACGGGGCGGGTAGTCGGGGAACTGCGAGCGCAGCCGCTCATAGAACCCGACTACTCGCTCATCCAGCTCACCCTCGTCATGATGCAGGGAGTTGCACCGCTCGAACATCGCACGCGCTGCCGCGGCATCAGCCGAAGCGTCCATCGCAAGAACCGCCAGGTCGAAGCTCATGGCATCATCCTCCCAGCCTGGCCAAGCTCATCCACAGGCCACCATCGCCCGACTCGGCAGCCCCCTCCGCCAGCAACTGGGGAACTACCTGACCGTGGGCGCGGGGAATTACGTGATCGTCCACAACGGGACCTTCTCGATCGCCTGCATCCCGTTTCGCACCTACGGGCTGGCCCTCGGCGACCGGGTCGTTCTGTCGGACGATGACGAGGTCGCCGAGGTGGTCGCCCTCTCCTGGCACCGTGTTCTGCGCTTGCTCTTCGTCCCAGGCCTGGCCCCAACACAACTGGCCCAGGCAGTCGATCGCATCAAGAACGGAATCAGTACAGCGGGACTGCTGAACGAATGGAGCGGTGACCGTCGCGTCGCCGTCGACATCCCGCCCAATACGGATGCCTCCCGGCTGTTCGAGATCATGGAACACGAGGTGACGGAAGGCCGAGCGTTCTGGGAATGGGCCGACGCCATGCCGTTCTCCGCACGACGCTGAATCGACTGGGCTGCCGCGGCGGCCTGACTGGTGACCGGCTCAAGCCGACTCGAACTTGACCATCGCGTCGCCCGCAGCTGCCGCCGCAGCGAAGAAGTTCTTCAGCTCGCTCAGATCACCAGTCAGATCCGCGGCCCACGCCTGGCTCCAAGGCGTGGCGAAGCCCAGGGACCTGACCTCTCGTGCCAGCGCAACGTCCAGGTCCCTCACCAGGTCGTCGACTGCGATCTGCTGCAGAAAGGCTGAAGCGTCCTGCACCTCATCAGGGCGAAGCACCCACAGCTCCGTCCCGACGAACCCATACTCAGAGTCTTCCTCGCCCTCGGCCCGTTGCTCGCCCCCGAAGACCGGCAACTGAGCGATGCGGACCGAGGTCGCGCCGCCCGCCGTCAGTGCGAAGTGCATCAAGCAGCCGTTGCGTTCCACGGCCATCACCATTCCGGCCTCGTGGAGCGGCTTGAACTCTGCATCGAACCAGTGCGGCACCAGCGCGCCCAGCTCCTTCGGTGAGAGCGCGTCCAACGACTTGTCGACCACACGCCGCCAGAAGAAGTCCACACTCATCTCGGCACCCACTCCAATACTGCTGCCCCGGCATCCTCAGTGCCGCTCGCGCGACAGGTTAGGGAGTCCCTCTGACAAACCGGGCGAATGGCAGGACGCCAAGCTGAGCGCTCAGATGAGTGCACGGACACCAACCCACGAGTCCCCCCTCTTCTGGCCCGAACTCGGCCCCTCCATGCCGCAACACCGCCCGAGCTTCCGTCGGTTCGCCCGGCCGACACTTCGGAATCTCTGAACTCACGGAAGATCGGGATCGAGAGCTTCTACTGCCGACCCGGCATCGACGGCGCCCACGAGAAAGGCGGCGTCGAGGGCCAGATCGGCTACTTCCGGCGCAACCACTTCGTCCCGATGCCGGAGGTCGAGTCGCTGGCGGAGCTGAACGAGCTGGTCGAGCAGTGGGACCGGCGCGACGGGCGGCGCCGGATCGGCTCCAGGGCCCGGACGGTCGACGAGTACTTCGAGGACGAGCGGCCGCGGCTGCTGCCGCTGCCCGAGGACCCGTTCGAGACCGGGCGGGTGTTCACCCCGCGCGTCGACCGCTACGGGCAGATCCCGGTTCGGACCAACCGCTACTCGGTGCCGGTCCGCCTGATCGGCAAGCGTGTCCGGGTGCTGCTGCACGCCTCCCATCTGGTGGTCTACGACAGGAACGTCGAGGTCGCCCGGCACGAGCGGCTGATCGCCAAGGGTGCCTGCCGGCTGGACCTGGACCACTACCTGGAGGCGCTGGTCCGCAAGCCGGGCACCTTCCCCGGCCCGACGGCACTCGACCAGGCCCGCTCCGCGGGGAAGTTCACCCCGGTCCACGACGCCTGGTGGGCCGCGGCGGTCCGGGCCCACGGCGACGCCGAGGGCACCCGGGCATTGATCGACGTGCTGCTGCTGGGCCGTCACCTCCTGTACGAGCACATCGTCGCGGGCCTGGCCACCGCGCTGCGGGCGGGGGCGCTGACCGCGGACGCGGTCGCCCTGGAGGCCCGCAAGGCCGCCCAGGTCGAGGACGAGCCCGCAG
The DNA here is from genome assembly GCF_042799475.1 of Kitasatospora sp. NPDC057692. Taxonomy (NCBI): domain Bacteria; kingdom Bacillati; phylum Actinomycetota; class Actinomycetes; order Kitasatosporales; family Streptomycetaceae; genus Kitasatospora; species Kitasatospora sp. NPDC057692. The sequence goes on from NZ_JBHVIV010000020.1 coordinate 105,095, forward strand.
TCGAGGTCCCGGCCCCGAGGCCGGTTGCCGGGCCGGGAGCCGGGAGCCGGGACGGTGACGTTCCTGCACGAGTGGAAGCTCAACCACCTTCCGCAGGACACCAGGCCGCTGCCCTCGGTCAGCCACTACGACCAGTTGCTCCGACACCGTCGCGCCGGCGGCGGTGACCTGCGAGAGGGAGAAGCCCCATGACCGCCATGCTGCCCCGCCAGCGGAACCTGACCGAACAGGCCGCGACCACGGCCATCGACACCGCCTGCAGGTTGCTGCGGCTGCCGTCGATCCGCAATGAGTTCGCCGAGATCGCCGACCGGGCGGTCAAGGACCAGATGACCTACCGGGGCTTCCTCGCCGAGCTGCTGATGGCCGAGTACGACGACCAGGCCCGCCGCCGCTCGGAGCAGCGGATCAAGGCCGCCGGATTCCCCCGGGACAAGTCGCTGCGGACCTTCGACTTCGACGCCAACCCCAACATCGACCCCGCCGTGATCAACACCCTCGCCAGCTGCGAGTGGATCAAGAAGAGCCAGCCGCTCTGCCTGATCGGCGACTCCGGCACCGGCAAGTCCCACATGCTCATCGGCCTGGGCACCGAGGCCGCCATGCAGGGCTACCGCGTCCGCTACACCCTCGCCACCAAGCTGGTGAACGAGCTGGTGGAAGCCGCCGACGAGAAGCAGCTGAACAAGACCATCGCCCGCTACGGCCGCGTCGACCTGCTCTGCATCGACGAGCTCGGCTACATGGAACTCGACCGCCACGGCGCCGAACTGCTCTTCCAGGTCCTCACCGAACGCGAGGAGAAGAACAGCGTCGCCATCGCCTCCAACGAGTCCTTCGGCGGCTGGACCAAAACCTTCACCGCCCCCGCCTCTGCGCGGCCATCGTCGACCGCCTCACCTTCAACGGCACCATCATCGAGACCGGCACCGACTCCTACCGCCTTGCCTCGACCCGGGCCCGGACCGAAGCGCCCGCCAAGGCCGGCTGACCGCCACAGGTGCCTACTCGACGGCTCTCCGTCCTCCGGGCGGAGAGCCGTCAACGCCTTCCGCTATGTTCTTCCGGACTCGCGCTGGCGGGCCAGACGCGCATTTGAGGGGGAAACGTGCCAGGTGAGCGGCTTGACGCAGAGTGGGTCGGATCCTGGCGGGAGCGGGCCGATGCGGCGCTCACGAAGCTGATGCAGTCGTTCCTCCCGACACGCGGCTTCCCGCCCGGAGACAACGCCGTGGCACTCGCAACCGACGACAGCCACCAAGCGACGAGCGCGCTCGTGGACCTGACACCGATCCCCTCCGACCTGACCACGCTCTACTGGGTGATCAGCGAAGCCTCCCTGCCTGATGTCGACAACGGGTACTTCATCCACTCACCCGCGACAGTGGCGGAACACTTCCGCGAGTACGGCCCCGCACCGATCGACGGCGAGTGGATCGCACTGGTATTCGCCAGCGACGGCGGTGGCCACCTGTTCGCGATCGGCGACAGCGGGCAGATCTGGAAGTCCGCCACGGCTTCCTGGTTCAACGACTTCGACGTCGCCGCAGCGAGCTTGCAGGAGTTCCTCGAACAGCTTGGCGGACGGATCATCAACCAGCTCTGATCATCGCCGAAGCGCAGACCGCTCTACTCGCCGTCGGGTGACGTCATTTCTGGTGAACATCTGCAGCACTCAAGATCGCCAACTGCTGACTAATCGCTGCTACTTCATGTGAACGAAGCCAGCCGCGGCCTGACTTCGTTCCACGGGGCCTGTGGTTCGGGGGTATCTCGGTCCCTCTGACGTGTCTTCACGGATGCTCCTCTCCGGGTGGACCAACGACACGCCCAGGCGGTCGCGTTCCCTGTGGAGCGTCAGTGAGAACAGAACAACTTGACGGGGAAGGACATGCCCTCGTGTAGGCGGTAGACGATGCTGATGCGGTCGCCGGTGTCGGAGGCGGGGTCGGTGCGGGCGGTGTAGTCGTCGACTTCGGGGTCGGTGCTGCCGGGCACCGGGATGCCGAGCCGTGGGAACACCGCCAGGCGCTCGACGAGCTTCTCGACCGCGTCCAGCTGGCCGGGGCGCAGTGCGGTGAGGGCCTGCTCGGCGGCGTTGGATTCCCTGTCAAGTTGAGGTGTTCAGGTTCTTCGGCCTGACGGACTACAGGTGTCGATGTACACGGGTAAGTACTCAGCCGCATACTGCTGAACGTGCTCACCGTGCCGGTTCGGCAGGAGCCTTCTCTCGCCGTGTAGTTGCCCGGCGCTGAGTGGCGCGGATCAGTACGGTGACCAGAGCCGCCAGGTCGAGTGCGCCCTCCGGGGCGTCCGCGTAGCGGATGGTCTGCAGCGGCCCCACTTCGTCCAGGCGTACTCCTTCCGTCTCCAGGACGTGGGCGAGAACCAGTAGCGCCAGGCGGGCGTTGTCGTCCGGGTAGGGGTGGAAGAAAGCGATGTCGAGGTACGCCCTGGCCGCGCGGGCCGGCAGGGTGACCGACGGGTCGGCGCTCTGGTGCAGGCAGGCGGCGAAGTCCTGCCAGGTGTGGGGGGTGAGCCCGTATCGCTCCCGGCCGTCCTTGGCGAAGGCGTCGCTCCGACGCAGGCGCACCTCGTTCACCCCGAGGACCAGCTTCTGCCAGCCAGCGAGAAGGGCCGGGGTGAGCGGCTCTCCCTGTGAGGCTGCGGCGCGGGACAGGGCCATCGCGGCGAGCAGCCGGTCGGCGCGGTCCGGGTCGCGGAGGCGGACCGGACCGTCGAACCAGACGGCGAGTCCGTCGACGGCTGGCCGTACCGGTGCCGGGCTCACGTTCGCGGCCGAGGACCAGTCGACCTGCTCCCTGACCTCGCACCATGTGGTTAGCGCGTCATCACTCACGGTAGAACCCGCGGCCGGTCAGGCGAATCGCCAGGTCCTCTCCTACCGTGTCGACCAGGGTCGGGGCGGGCGCAATGTGGCTCTTGAACCGGCCGCCGATCGCGGCTTCCACCGCCTTCTGCGCCTCTTCCGGTCCCAGGCCGGTGGAGGTGAGGAACCAGGTCAGCGTCGTCTCGCAGATCCCGTACCAGGACGACTCGGCGTGGGTGCTGTTGACGACCGCAGTGACCAGGCGGGTCGCCGCGCGCTCCAAGTGCCAGCTGCGGTCCTCGGCGTCCGCGCCGTTAGGCGGTGCGAGTTGCTCGAACCGCTCGGCCATGTCCTCCAGCCAGTCACGCCACTCCAGCAGACAGGTCACGACGCGTTCGGCGGTCTCCGCCGCCTCTCCGACCGAGTGCGAATCGCAGCACCAGGTCTCGACGGGACCGCCGTGGTGGTTCGAATGGTCCCAGCCGCACGCCCACCGGCCATAACGGGACACCAAGAGAACGGTGACCTCGTCGATGAATCGAAACCCCGCCATCCGCTCGGCACCGATGGGAGGCACCATCGGAACGAGCAGTGCCGTCAGTCGCGCCGCCTCATCGTCGTCCCAGTCGAAAGCGTTCCGGCCGGGGTCAGCCGCGGACCACGGCAGGTCCCAGGCTCGTTCGCGGTGGATGGACGTGGCGTACCTCCGAGGTGGGACATGACGGATCAACTGACCGATCATGCCGACCGGGTCGAGACCTGTCACCCCATTTTGTTGGCCACGGCGCGCACCCGCGGTGCGGCAGCCGCCAGCGCCCGGGTGATGTACTCATCAATCATCCCTCGATGATGCCGCCCGACCCGCCCCGGCGGAGGCCCGAAGCCAACCCCGTACCTTCCGCACACGGCGCCGGGTGAGCCGACCGTGGCCCCCGCCTACGCCCCGTCGGGCTTGGCCGCGTCCTGCCGGATCTTCTGCTGCGCGTCGTGGCGGTTGCCGCCCGCCGCGGCCCAGTACGGGTGGGCGTGCAGGCGCAGGCCCACAGCCGTGTACGCCTCGTACCGGCGGCCGGTCGGGTTCTGCTCCCAGGCGGCGAGGGCCGCGGACGCCTCGCGCGGGTCCTTGTTCACGGGTGGACCGGTGCGCAATCGGCGCTGATCACACCAACACCCCGCTGCGGTCCGGCGACGACCCTCCCCGGACCCGGTACACACCGGGCCTGACCTCGTCCGATCCGGCGCGCACCCGATCGGCGAGCGCCTCCGGCCACACCGTGGTGCGAACGTCCCAGGTCACCGAAGCCAGGTTGGTTGAAGCCAGGTTGGCGCTGGTCATGTCGGCGCCGGTCATGTCGGCGCCGGTCAGGTCGGCGTCGGTCATGTCGGCCCAGAATAGGTCGGCCCCGGTCAGCTTGGCCCGGGTCAGTTTGGCCTGGGTCAGCTTGGCTCCGGGCAGCTTGGCTCCGGTCAGGTCGGCCCCGGTCAGGTCGGCCTCGGACAGGGAGGCCCGGGTCAGCTTGGCCCCGGTCAGGTCGGCCTTGGACAACTTGGCCCGGGACAGGCGGGCCCCGGTCAGGTCGGCCCCGGACAGGATGGCCTGGGTCAGGTTGGCCCCGGACAGGATGGCCCCGGACAGGATGGCCTGGGTCAGGTT